>CAZRLL010000092.1:0-13941 GCA_964600735.1 uncultured archaeon | reverse complement strand
CCCAAGGAAATAATTAATCAGTTACCTCTAAATATTCCATCATCTGGAGAAGATTTTGATACAATATTCGCTGATTTTGAGAAAATTATTATGCCAGGTATTACACACTGGCAACATCCTTCATTTTTTGCTTATTTTCCTGCAAATGGTAGCAAAATTTCAGTCCTAGCAGAGATGCTAACTGCTACATTAGGTGCTCAATGCATGATTTGGGATACGAGTCCTGCAGCGGCTGAATTAGAAGAAAGGATGATGGAGTGGTTGGGGAATTTACTTGGTTTACCCAAAAATTTTGTGGGTGTGATTCAGGATACTGCATCGACATCTGCTTTATGCTCGTTATTAACAGCCCGAGAAAAATTGACCAATTATCAGGTTAATTCTAAAGGTCTTTATGATATTAAGGAACTGGTAGTTTACTGCTCTAAGGAAACACATTCAAGTATTGAAAAGGCAGCAAAGATAATTGGAATTGGTAAAGAAAAATTACGCAGTATAGAAGTTGATGGAAATTTTGCCATGCGACCCGATTTACTGGAATCAGCTATTCTAGAAGATAAAAGCGAAGGATACATACCTTTAGCTGTAGTAGCCACCCTCGGTACGACAGGTTCTACTGCAATTGATCCAATTGATAAAATCGGGAATATTTGCAATAAATACAATATCTGGTTGCATGTAGATGCAGCTTATGCCGGTTCTGCATTAATATTAGAGGAAAAAAGATGGATGATTGAAGGAATCAACCAAGCAGATAGCTTCGTTTTTAACCCTCACAAATGGTTGTTCACAAATTTTGATTGTTCTGCGTACTTTATCAAAGATCCAGAATCTTTGGTGAAAACTTTCGAAATTCTGCCTGAATACCTGAAAACAAAGGCAAGGAATGTAAATAATTACCGTGACTGGGGTATACCTTTAGGTAGGCGATTCAGAGCGTTGAAACTATGGTTTGTCCTACGGTATTACGGGAAGAAAGGATTACAGGATAAAATTAAATACCATATTGATTTAGCGAATGTATTGAAGCAAAGGATCTTAGATTCTGATGATTTCGAATTACTCGCGCCAGTTCAATTTGCATTGGTATGTTTTCGTTTTGCTCCAAAGGGTGTCAACGAAACAAAACTAAACGAACTAAATGAAATATTTCTAGAGAGATTAAATGAAACAGGAAGACTTTTTCTAACTCATACCAAACTAAATGGAAAATACACCATCAGATTCTCAATTGGACAAACAGAGGTGAAATTAGAGCACATTGATCAAGCATGGGAATTGATCCAAAAAGAGAAGATGAAACTTACCTAGCGTAGCTACATCGAATCATAAATCGAAATGATTGTAATGTAATAAAAATTGCAAGAAAAACACCATCGTTTTTCTAAATATACTAATAAATTGAGCTGAAACTTTTAATTTACTCAATCAGCCAATTCTTAAGGATAAACAGATACAACATGATAAATAATTTTGTTCATATAAACATTGGAGTAAAGGACTTAGAAACGACACGGGAATTCTATGATGCAATATTTAATTGGAGACTATATGAACTCCCTGAAATGCCTGATGTCTTGTTTTTCGAAATAGATAAAGATGGAGATAGTGTTGAAGGTGGATTTGTAAAAACTGATAAACCAATTATTCCTGGCTCAATTGTTCTCTATGTTAATGTTGCAGATATAGATTCAACGTTAGAAAAAGTGGTTTCAATGAATGGAGAAGTAGTTTTGGAAAAAACTCCCTTACCTGGAGGACATGGTGTAATTGCTCGATTTAAAGATATTAATGATAATATCATGGGTTTGTGGAGTGAACCAATATAGGATGTGAGTTTTTGGACTTAGATTGGATGATACCCATCGAATGTTTTAACTCATTAAACTCTGAGCAGCCTTCACAGCCTCATTTATCAATGCCTCACATGCAATACTGGTCCATCCGATTCCCGTGAAGTATAAGTTCTTATTCCTAATCTCCGCGTCCTTCTTCCATTGAAGGATAGTCTCATGACCCATCATAATTTGAGAGATACCATGAGGTGCTTGTTTCTGTATACTTGAATAGATAGGTTTTTCCGTTAAATTCATTAGTTTCTCAAGATCTGCTAGCACATTTGAGATGAGTTCATCCTCCTTCATTGTAGCCTTTTCAGGATGATCAATTCCCCCTACATATACCCTCAGTAGTACTTTTCCCTTTGGGGCAGTATTAGGGAAGAGCTGGCTTGTGAAGAGCACTCCTAGTACAAATGTATTCTCCTTTGATGGGGATAGAAATCCATATCCTTTGTATTTAGTGGGAAAAGAGATGGCATCAAAACCAAGGGATACTATTGATACTAGTGATTGGGGTACTTTTTCAAATTGTTTCATCTGCGGAATTCTCATCTTCTGAGCTCCAGGTACCCCAGTGGCAATTATAAGAGTATCTGCGGTAATCTCTTTGTTTTTTGACTGTATTTTGTAAATCTCATTGTCTCTCACAATACTTTCGACGTGAAAATTATAATCAATATTTAGATTCATTGCCAAACAATCCACTATATCTGCCATTCCGTTCTCGGGTTTTACGAGAAATGCAGCTTTTCTCTTGGATTTATCTTTGGGACGGTTTTTTCTCATTACTCTATACTGTTTAAACCCCCCGCGGATTACGGATCCACCTACTAACTCAGCCTGTTTAAGAAATGGAAAGGCATATTTTGTGCTCAGATATTTAGGGGATCCACCATATATACCAGACACAACAGCATCAACCACCGGGTAGATTCCCTTACCAAATCTTCTCTTCACAAATGCTTCGAGAGTTTCATCACTCTCCTTCTTCCTCACAAGAAGTTCAAGAAGCAATCTAAATTTGCCGAAGAATGGGACGAGTGAGGTGAAAATTGCGCTGAAAGGACCCGATGGAACTTTTCTTAGTTTCCCTTTATGCACAATATAACGGGCAGGGATACTAGGAGGTAGTTCCATTGGCTTTGATGAAATGTAAGAGAATACTTTTTCTGTGCCAGGTTTACCTCCTCGAAGGCCTTCAGGTCCCCATTCAGTGATGTATCCTTTTTCTCGTGTAGTTTTAATGAGTCCTCCAAGGCGATTTTTTGACTCTACAACCAACAATTCCTCGCTTGGATGTCCCTGCCTGATAAGCTCATTTGCCAGTGTCAAACCACTTAAACCAGCACCAATAATAACTATTTTTTTATGTATTGTTGACATGATGTTTCTACCTGCTAAACAGATCTGCTAAACAGATGCTTAGATTGCTCATAATTCACATCAAAATTCGATGCTAATATTCTTGCGAAAATATTCCCTTTCGGGGTATTCTGCCATCCACCATTTTTTCTTTGAATAAAACCTATTTCTTCGAAATCGGGAAATATCGTTTCTGCAATCTCAATAATAGGTTGGGACTTTTCTCCGTACTTTTTCGTTATTGTATTATAGTCCAATACTCCGAGACAGAGAAGATTCATTATTACTTCCTTACGTATCATATCTTCTTCCGATAAAAGATGTCCTTTAATTGTAGCTGTTCCATATTTTTCAACGAGCTGTTCATATTCACTCATATCTTTTGAATTCTGAGCATAGCTTGTTTGTAATTCACTAATACCCGACCAACCAAAGGCGATTAGATCTGTTCCTGATTTTGTTGTATAGCCCATGAAATTTCTCCGTAATGTCTTGTGTTTGAAGCTTTCCCATAAATCGTCATCTTTCTTGGCAAAATGGTCAAAACCGATTTGTTGGTATTCATTTTCAAGGAATGATTGCCTGGCTTGGAGGAAAAGATTTAATTTTTCCGATCCAGTTGCAATTACCTCAAGTGGTATGGTCCTGTGATGGCGAAAGATTTTTGGAAAATGGGCATATGAATACAGTGCGATCCGGTCAGGACTGATCGTATTAACCTGATTAAGGGTTTTTTGTAATCCTTTAATCGATTGATACGGTAAACCATATATCAAATCAATATTTATACCTTCAAAACCAATATTTCTTGCATAATCAATTAGATCTTTGGTTTCATCATAGGTTTGATGCCTATTAAGCCGATCTTGTACATTATGATCAAAATCTTGTACTCCCAAAGATAGTCGGTTGAAATTAAAATCTCGTAGAATATCTAGCTGTTTATATGAAGTTACACTTGGATGCACTTCTATTGATATTTCTGCATCGGAAAGAATATCGAATTCATCATTCAGTTTTGTCAACAGGTGATGAAGTTGGTCTGGAGTCAGATGAGTGGGTGTACCCCCACCAAAATGCAATTGGATCACTTCATTACGTGGATTCAAATAACCAGCAGTGCGTGTAATTTCCTGTGTAATGAATTTAAGATATCTTTCAACTCGATCCTTTCGCTTTGTAATGAGTACATTACACGCGCAAAACAGACATCTACGTACACAGAAAGGTATATGGGCATATATACTTAGTGGATCCCTTGAGTTGGAAATTTTTTTCAACTCTGAGATATGATCCTCAGGAGTGAACTCCATTTGCCAATTTGGTACAGGTGGATAGCTAGTGTATCTAGGAACGCGTAAATCAAATCTTTCGATTTGTTTTATTGTTATTTCCGGACTAGCATGTCCCATTTTAATTCATCCTATAAGATTTGACAGTATCGACCATTGTTTTTACATTTTCAATTGAGGAATTTCTGTCAATACCTCGCGCTAAATTGAATATATAATGAGGAGTTCGCAAATTTCTGACCTCATTTAGTATTTTCAACGTACTTTCTTTAACCAATTTGGGTTTTGTTAGTAAATAGGTTGGATCCAGATTGCCCTGCAGGAGGAGTGAATTTCCGGATAGAGAACGAGCCTTGGTCAAACTCATGGTTGTATCAATACTAACTCCTTTTGCTCCTGAGGAACTTGCCAGTTGAAAAAGATGTGAACTTCCCCTCGCATAAAATATTGTAGGAAATCCCTGCAATTCACTAAAAATTCGTTGAATATAGGGAAATGACCATATCAAAAATTGTTCTTCTGATAAAAAACCTGCCCAACTATCGAATAATTGGACTATATCCGCTCCAGATTTAATTTGAGATTTTAACTGATCGATTACGATTTCTGTTAAGAGATTAAGTAGTTTGGAAAATGATTCAGGATGGTTAATTGCAAAGGCTTTGGTGAGAAGAGCATCTCTGGTCGATTTTCCCTCAATTAAATAACTTGCTAGTGTAAATGGTGCTCCAGCAAATCCAAATAATGCCTTATTATTGCCTAGTTGTTTCCGGGTCAACTTAATTGACTCGGGTAAATATGGGAAATCTTCTTTGGAGTTAGTTTTCCTCAAAGAATCCACATCATTCACTGATTTTATTGGGTTATCAATTATCGGTCCCTTTTCGGGAACAATTTTCAATCCTCGATCCATTCCATAGATGGGGATTAGTATATCTGAGAAAATTATGGCTGCATCAAGATCAAATCGATCCATCGGTTGAAGAGTGATTTCAGTTGCTAATTCCGGGTTTTGGGACCTTTCCTCAAAATTAGATTTCTTACGTATTTCCATATATTCTGGTAAATACCTTCCAGCTTGTCTCATAAACCAAATAGGTACCTGACCATTATTCGAAGCGTCAAATGCACCTAGAATTAGATCCTTTCCTGATTTTCTTGTCATAAATTTGAACCTGCTAGTTTTAACTTTGAACTTATTTCCTCAATAATTTGATCCGTGTGGGCAGTGGATAGAAATGCAACCTCAAATGCACTTGGTGGCAGATAAATCCCTTCTTTGAGAGCGGATTTGTGTAATTTTGTGTAGTTATCTACGGCTTCATTTGAAATCTCATCTGGATTGACCGGTTCAACGTTGGCTTGTAAAATAGGCCAAATGATTGATCCGAACCTTCTAAGAGAAAATGGGAACGCTAATTCATCGAAAATGTTAGTAATATCATTAGCAAATTTCTGTCCTAAATTTTCCAATTCGTTATAGACTGGAGTATTCCTCAATATATCCAAAGTAACATTACCGGCAGCCATAGCCAAAGGATTACCACTCAAAGTACCTGCCTGATAAACATCCCCGAGTGGTGCAATGCTTTCCATGAGTTCTTTTTTACCACCATATGCACCAATTGGTAAACCCCCACCAATAACCTTCCCAAAGGTAACTAAATCCGGTTTTATTTTGTAATAATCGGTAGCTCCACCCAAACCCAGTCGGAACCCAGTAATTACTTCATCCACAAGAAATAAAGACCCATTATCACGAGAAATTGTTTCCAGTCCTTTCATGTATTCATTTGACTGGATTAATAGCCCATTATTTGCAGGTACACCCTCGACAATAATGGCTGCAATATCTTCACCATGATTTTCGACAGCCTGTTTAACCAATTCAAGATTTCCTAATGGCAGAACAACTGTATTCTTACTCACATTTGATGGTACTCCTGCACTAGAGGATATTCCAAAGGTTGCCAATCCACTCCCAGCTTTAACAAGCATGGAATCTGTATGACCATGATAACACCCGGCAAATTTGATAATCATATTTCGATTTGTATACCCACGGGCCAGGCGAAGCGCAGACATTACTGCTTCCGTACCACTATTGACAAATCTAACCCATTCAGTTGCAGAATGGGATTCCACAATTTTCTCTGCCAAGTCCACCTCGTAAGGTGAGGAAATTCCATATGACGTCCCTTTTTCTGCTGCATTTTTTATTGAAGAGACAATTTTATCATGAGCATGACCCAGGATCAATGGACCAAATGACATACATAAGTCGATGAATTTTTTATTGTCAATATCCCAAAAATTCGCACCCCTTGCTTTCACAATAAATAATGGTTCACCACCAACTGATTTTAATGCTCTTACAGGAGAACTTACTCCACCTGGCATTATTTTCTTGGCTCTTTCAAGCAATGTATTGGTCATCAAAACCACCCCTTCTGAGCAATATCAAGGGCATGATACGTAATAATCACATCAGCACCTGCACGTTTAATAGCAGTCAGATTTTCCAAAACAATTTTTTCTTCTTCAAATATTCCATGTTGGACACCGAATTTAACCATAGAATACTCCCCACTCACATTGTATGCGTATATGGGTAGGTCAGTAATTGATCGTGCTTTTGCGATTATATCCAAATAAGGAAGAGCTGGTTTTACCATTACAGCATCTGCTCCTTGAATTTCATCATTTTCAATCTCATTCAATGGTTGCCGAATAGATCGATAATCAATCTGATAAGATTTCCTATTTCCGAAGGAAGGTGTTGAATAAGCAGCGTCTCTAAATGGCCCATAATATGAAGAAGCAAATTTTGCAGAATAGCTTAGAATTGGTGTTGTATCATATCCGTGATCATCAAGCATAGATCGAATTGAACCTACTCTATTGTCCATCATATTACTAGGAGCTACCCAGTCTGTTCCTGCTTCAGCATACACTAATGCCGCTTGGGCCAATAATTCAAGTGAAGGTTTATTATCTATTTCCCCATCATCTGAGGGCAACCCGCAATGACCATGTGATGTGTACTCACATAGACACACATCACTGTATAGTACAATATCTTTATTGAATTGTGATTTTAAGCTCTTAATAGCTGTTGGCACAGGACCATTTGGATCAAACGCCCCTGTCCCCTCTTTGTCCTTATTTTTTGGGATTCCGAATAGAATAAAATTTCGAATTCCTGAATTTCTATAATTAGTCACCTCATCAGTGATTTTGTCTGGGCTAATTTGGTATATCCCAGGCATCGATGGTATTTCACGTTTTATTCCATCATCTTCTACTATGAATAATGGAAAGACGAGTTGGTTGATGTTAATTGAAGTTTCCGCGAGTGCGTCACGGATAATTGGAGTGCTTCGGATTCGACGTTGATTAATTTTGTTCACCTCATAATTACTGATAATATTCCCTCAGGTGTGGGTGATGGAGCGATTAAATTGTTTATACCCAATTTGCTAAGTTCTTTAGATGTAGACGCTCCTATAGCTATCCATTTTTCGTTAATTGGCTGATAATGCTCTAGAAATTTTCTGGATGAAAGTGATGAGAATAATACAATGATCTCAGGTTTGAATGGCAATGGATCAATAGCTTTCTTAACCTTTGTTTTATAACTTATCAATCGATGAGAGTCTGGAGTGGGAAGGCCAGTAATGTGCTCTCCTGATAAGAATAACACATTTCCCGGATAAATTTCTCTTGCTGTTATTAATTGTTCTTGCAGGCTGGTAAGGTTTCCTTTTGCGACAAGATGTACAGGCAAATCATGACTACGAAGCTTGTTTGCAGTGGCAGGGCCAATTGCAGCCACTTTATACCCATTTCGTGGATATAATCGATTCAACATTGCAAACGGTTCAATTGCTCTTTGGCTAGTTAAAACTACCCAGTTCGTTGTATTCCAGAATTCAAGCGAACTTGTATCTTCCAAGAACGAATAATCAATAGAATATTCAAACATCGGATAAAAGTGAACAATTGCTCCGTTATCTTCAAGTATTTTCTTATATTTACTGTCTTCGCTTCTTTCCTTTACTAGTAATATTCTTTTGCCAGAAATTCTATCTGTATCAAATTCTTTTGAAGCATTTGTAGAAATTAAATTGAAATTTTCGATTAATTTTCCTAGATCTGGTCCAGTGGATTTAAACCTTGATAATTGGTTTTCTTTTGATAAATCCCAATTTTTATCAGTCATAGTTCCAGATAATTCCCATAAATTATCAGTGTAAAGAGCATTTAACCCTAGTGATAATTCACAGGATCCTTCCAATATCTCCAGTATTGATCGCTCACTGATCACGGCAAGTTTTGATATATCATGATTTAATAAATTTAATTCCTGAAATTCATTTTTCTTGGTCTGAATAGCTATTACTCCCTGACCTGGGGCAGTTGGAAAATGATGAATTGGTAACCTTATTTTTTCAATACCATCAGGGATATCTAATTCTAACCTCTCAAAAACTGCACTTGCCACAATTAATCCATCTATTAAATTTGTTTCCAAACGAGAAATTCTGGTATTAACATTACCCCTAATGTCAAGCAATACAGTCGTAGCATTTAAAGAGCGAATTTGGCTCTGTCTACGTAAACTTCCTGTAGCTATGCGGGTATAATCCTTGATTTTAATAGGATTTGTGTTTAAAATCTGTGCTTTTTTTATAAGTAAAGTATCCGTGGGATCATGACGCTTAAGGTAAGCCACAATTTCCAAACCATCACTGTCGATAACTGGTAAATCCTTTAGGCTATGGACCGCAATATCAATAGATCCTTCAATTAACTTGTTCTCAAGAGCACTAGTAAATACGCCTTGACCACGAAATCGATGAAGCTGGGTAGTCTTATCTTTATCACCTAAAGTCTTGATGGTAATTATTTCAGTATCTCTACCTAATTTATCTTCAATCTGATTTTTGACAATATTTGCCTGGGCTAAGGCTAATTTACTACCACGAGTACCCAATAATATTCTTGTCAATTTAATCCTCCATGGCACCAGATGAGCTTGCTTTTTCAAGAAGTACATTTTCCAGATGTCTCTGGGATACATGGATTAATTGATTGATGAATTGATCAAATTTCTGGGAATACTTTGGATCTTCATTTTTTAACTCTGATTTTTTCATCTTTGCAGTTTCAAGGAGATCTTTTCTTAATGAAATGATAGCATTTGCCTTTTCTTTTTTGTGATGCTCATTAACGATTGCATCGATTTCCTTTTCTAAGATAGAGTAAACTTTTTTCAAAACAGAATGTGGAGCATTTCTCTTTGAATGTATAACAAGATCTTCCATTCCAATTAATGAAATCGAGGATCTTTTGCTAACATAAGGATCGCAATTTCGGGGCATTCCAAGATCCACAATAGTTACTTTTTCATTATAACACTTTTCAACGTTGGTTTTAGTAATAATTGGTTGAGATGATGATGTTGCGAGTATCAATACTTCATGGGGATTAATATTGTTAAAATTTTCTACCGTCACTCCATTTAATATTTTACCAACTCGAGATGAAGTTCTTGTATATAAATGTAAATTTTCATACTTATCTTTTAAAAATTCTAGAATACCTAAACCCATTTTACCAGTTCCCACTATACCTATCGATGAAGCGTCCTGAAACTCACAAGATAATATATCTTCAACCAGTGTAATTGTTGAAATCTTGTCCTTACTTAGTGAACTTTGAGAACGTACACGTTTTCCAACCCGAATTATATTTGATAAGGTTCTTTTCAAAGAATTACTAAAGAACGAGTCTAGATTTTTATAAGCATCTTTGAATTGACCTTGTATCTGTACCTCCCCTATGACGACCGAATCAAGAGATGAAATCACCATAGAAAGATGGTGCAAAGCCTCAATTCCGTGATACATTTCTGGTTTAATGAAGTATCTGGGATTTAATCCCAAACTTCGTATGAATTTAAGATAAAGATTCTGAGTTAGGAGCTCACTTGAGGAGTCTGTAGCAATTATTATCCTTTGACAGGTTGCTAGATAAAATAATCCGGTATATTCAGTGGATAATTCTGAGAATATCTCCTTGATTTTCTCTTCAGATAAAATGAGAGGTTCCATAATATCAGAATTGACTTTTCCAAGTCTCCAAGTAAAAATAGAAATTGGATACATCCTAGCTCACCTCATCTAATTTTTGTGAAATTAACCGACTTATATCATTCACATATTCCTCATTGGCATCAGGGACATCAACCCGTGAAAAATTCTCAATCCCCAGTTTTTTCGCCCGTTGAGCAATAAAAATATCAATTTCATAAAGTGTCTCAACATGATTAGAAACAAACCCAAAAGGAATCAGTATGACAATACTTGGATTTTGAGAAGCGATATCTTCCAGCAGATCGATCGTATATGGTCTTGTCCATTCTATTGGACCGGTTTGTGATTGATAGGACAAATGGGTTGATACTTTCCGCCCCATCACTCCAAGCTGTGAAATTATTGTTTCTACTGCATTTGAAATCCTCAATGGATAATCTTCGCCTGCATCAATATATCTCTTTGGAAGTCCATGGACAGAGAATATTAGATGAATATCTTTTGATAAATCTTTATTTACTAATTTCTGCTCTATTTTACGTACCCACCAGTTTAAGTAAAAGTTTTCAGAACCCCAATCTTTAATCTCATGTATTTTATAGTTACGATTTCTCTTTTCAATAGTTTTGTAAAAATCATTGAAACTTGAACCTGTTGTTGATTGGGTAAAGTGAGGATATTGTGTAAACAATAAAATATCAGTAATATTCATATTTTCAAGTAAATCGACAATTTCATCAGCTCTAGGGGATGTATATCTCATGCAAACAAAGCAATTGATATTATAACCCTCATTTTTGAGTATTTCCTCAGTTTTTTGAGCAAGTTTTTGAGTAATTAGTAATTGAGGGCTGCCATTTCCAATGCTTTTATACATTTCAATAGTTTTTGGAGATCGAAATTTAGCAATTATCCACGCTAAGACTTTTTGAAATGGTTTCAAGATAAATGGAAGCCGGATAATATCAGGATCTGAAAATAAATTGTACAAAAATGGACGTACTTCATCAATATTTGATGGGCCACCCATTGAGAGCAAAATTACACCGATTTTTTGGTTTTTTGCGCGAATATCCAATAATTCGGTAGTCATGACTAACCAATTTAATATTATTGGATTTATATTTAAACACTTTTTACAGGTGATTATGGAATCGACTGTAATATGGTGTAAAAAGTATACCAATTTATATAATTTAGATACTAATTTTTAACTATTATCTGAAATCTATTTAAATTTTTCGTTTATCTGATTATTAATGCTTATTATTGCCGCTAAATTATTCATCAGGTGATATGGATGAAAATTAATTCAATTACCGTTTTATCTAGTTTACTTTTTAACAGATAATCCATCTAAATCTAAATTAAATGGTAGAATGTCTAAACCATTATTAGTTAATTCCTCTGATAATAGTTCTTTCTTATCCAAACATGAGAATAACATGC
The DNA here is from genome assembly GCA_964600735.1 of uncultured archaeon. Classification (GTDB taxonomy): domain Archaea; phylum Asgardarchaeota; class Heimdallarchaeia; order Heimdallarchaeales; family Kariarchaeaceae; genus LC-2. The sequence continues at coordinate 1,899 of CAZRLL010000092.1, read as the reverse complement.
AACCTCCTCCTCCTGCTCCTATGGTCTTAAAAGTGATATCCTTATCAATTTGACTTGCAATTTTAATTATTTCACGCATTTTTTGTGTACATACTTTCTCTGACAGGCTCAACCTATTTTTCCATTCTTCACCTAACAAGACATGAAATTTGTCAATACTTTCGTCAGTTAAGGCTTTATGCATTTTTTCAGCTGTTTTCTTGATCTGCAACATCGAGTTCCAGCTTTTCGGGTCGCGGTCGATAATTTTCTTGAATATATCCCAATTGGAAATAGATGATTGATGGGATTCAATATAAACTAGCATTAGGGACCGTAACAGCTCTTCCTTATAATTATTTGATAATTCTATGGGAGTAATAGTTTCCTTGAATAGATCATATGAAATTGAATTAATACCTCCGTAAATCGCAGAAATATAGTCCTGCCGTCCGGTGGGAATTTTAATACTCTTTGTTTCAATATCCTGGGCAATATCAATCAAATTACTATGTGAATAATTTTTATTGAGCAATTCGTTTAGTGCTGCACAAAGGGAAATAATCAAAGAACTCGATCCACCCAATCCTGAACCAGGTGGAACATTGGATTTCACTTTAATATCAATACCCTCGTCGGGTTGAAAGAATTGGATTCCACGCGTAATAAGACCAAGAGTATGATTATGCTCAATACTCTCAATAGAAGGAAAGATAAACTCTTCATTCATGTCCTCCGATCTGATGTGAATTTCCTTGTCATTTCGATATTTGATGCTTGCTTCAGTATAAAGATCAATAGCTAGATTTAACGTTAATCCACCATTAAAAAGCAAATAAATTGGCCAAATGTCAAGAGTTCCACCTGCTAGATCAATTCTTGTCGGTGCTCTACTCTTAATCACATTTGTTGATAATGAACACGTTAATTTAGTATTGTGTTTTTTTTTAATTTATGAGATATATTTTTATTAAAATTGAATAATCTATGCTACAAAAATTTTCTATGGAAAAAACTGAAATAATGATCTAAAATCTACCGGATATGGAAGACAGAATTGCGATAGTAACAGACGGAGGATCTGACTTGCAGGAGTTCCCAGAAATCCAAAAATTAACTGAAGCAACCAATGTTCCAGTTTATACAATATTCGGAGATGTATCTTATTCTACAAACGATATGACTATGAATGAATACCATGCAAAATTGAATGATGTATCCAAAAAAGAATGGCCGACAACCTCTGCACCATCACCACAAGATTTCATAGATGCATATGAAAAGCTGAAAAGTGAAGGATATACTAAGATATTATCCCTTCACTTAGCTCAAAAACTTTCAGGAACTCTAAATTCCGCAAATTCAGCTAAAAATAGCATTGAAGGTGTAGAAATTGAATTAGTAGATTCATTATCTGCATCAATTGGTGAATTGGCTGCAGTTATAAAGGCATACGAACTTATTAGCAGCGAAATGGGTTTCCAAGAAGTAGTTAGTTCTTTAAGGGAATTTTGTAATAAATCAGTGATTTATGTTACATTAGATACTCTGGATTACTTAGCAAAGGGAGGTCGCATTAGCAATGTAAAATACCGGTTGGGAAAATTACTCCGAATGAAACCAATTATTACAGTCAGTGATGGTGTAATAAACACATATGATAAAACCAGAAATATTACTAAAAGTCGGGAAAAAGTATATGGCTATATTTCCAATAAGTATTCAACAGATGATAAATTTACTTACATAATCGGTCATACGTTAGTTCCTGACATCGCAAATGAATTTGACAAAAAGATAAAGCAAGAATACCCTAATTCAAAAGGATTCGTTGGAGAGATTGGTGTTGCTATCGCCACTCACGTCGGGCCTGGTGCAATTGGGATTATTACTTTTGATTAGAATACTCAACTATATTTT
>CAZRLL010000091.1:11455-13949 GCA_964600735.1 uncultured archaeon | reverse complement strand
ATTCAATTGGGAATTATATGGATTAATACCGAGTTGGGAACATTATGAGATGCTTAATACTTTAGATAAAATATTGAGTGAATTATAAAGCCCGGTCAACTTCCTACAGGACTCAACGAACTTATGAGAACACAAAAATATTCGACTCGCTTAGATCCGAAATTATTATTATAGGAATGAAATTTCATGATATCCGATGTTTTCCTTTTGGCAATCAAAATGGCTAAACATTCATATATAAAGCAATACTTAACAGAAGAATACATATAAGAATTGAGTGAGGGACAAATTTGTATGACAATTATAGATCCAGTAACAAGAGCTATAGATTTAATAAAAATAAACAGTACCGATTTAGCCTCTAAATTAGAAATTCTAAATGAGAATAGAGATTTAAACAATCATGAAAAGTTAATTGCCGTGTTTAAAGAACTGGGGGATAACATGGATGATAACGAGTCTTAATATCGAAGGTTTTCGTGGAATTCCCATTCAACGAAAAATAGAATTCAATAATAGATCTGCAATTATTTATGGTGAAAATGGAAGTGGTAAAAGTAGTATAATTCAAGGTATTGAATATGCTCTAACGGGATTTGTTTCTTTTGTTAAAGAATCAGGTCAAAGAGTCCAAGATTCTCATTTAATTCATTGTCAATTAGATAAGGCTGATACTATAATTACAACTACAGATCATGGAAAAATCCAGAATGGTGAAGTCATTGAACATTCTGATCAATTAATCAATCTTCAAACAATAACTAAAAACCGTCGGAATATATTACGACGAGCCCATTTACTCAATATTGTGAATGCTCAACCTCGAGAACGTTATATAGCTCTAGCACCTTTTCTAGAATTTGAGGATTATGCAAAAATTCTTGATGCTGCAAAATCAGCTAGACTCTCATTAGAAGAATGTTTTAAGACAGAAGATAATGCATTAAAAACTTTGAAACGAACTTTATATGGCACATTAAAATTATCGCAGAAAGTCAAACCAGATAATTTGTTAAAACATCTAAACGATGACGCGAATTCGCTTGATGTAGCATCTTTTGCAAATCTGCAAGAATTATCAACCCGGCTTGAATCAATCTCCATGGAAACACCAAAAGTTTACTCCGACCTTCGAAAGACAATGGGTGCCTTAACAAAATTAGTTGATATAAATAAAATAAATGACATTACAAAATCGATTAATAAGACTGTAGCACGCTATCAGCGTACAGCAATTGACTATTCAAGTGAGGAAGTGGAATATGTTTCAACGCTTGAATCAATACAGGATTGGATATCTTCTGAAAAACCATCTGTTTGTCCTATTTGTCTTCAAGACATTGACTCTGAAACCGTGGAGAAGAATTTGAAGACACGACTGGGTAAACTTAGAAAATTAATCAAATTAAATAAAGATGTCAATGAATTAAAAGAACAAATAAAAACATTAATTTCCAGTCATAAGCAATTCATTAGCGAAATTAGTACTGACATTGTTGATCTAGAAAGTCTACCTCTCGTTAAACTTTTAAATTTTCTAAATAATCAAATTGCGAGTCTTGATAAAAAAGAAATTATGGACAATTTTGAGTCAGAACTGTATAAAAAGTTGTTAATAGAGAAAATTAAAAATATTGATGGTCGCATAAATCAATTAGAAAAACGTTCACCATTAAACACTTGGTATTACAAGGCAAGAACATACATTGAACAATATCCAAAATTAATTAAGCAAACTAAATTTGTTTTTCAATTATCAAATGCTGTACATTATGCAAAGGAATGGGAAAATTGCCTAATAGACTCGAATAAGGAAAGTTATACGCAAATTATTGATGAAATTTTTTCCTCCACTAACGAAATTTACACATCTATCCATCCTGAAGAGGAAATCCAAGATCTAAAAATAGTAGAAAGAGAAGGCTTTGAACACAGCTTATTTCTTAATATAACATTCTATAATAATCCTGAAGAAGATCCAAGAGGATATCTAAGCGAATCCCATCTAGATAGCATTGGTTTAGCTATTTTTTTAGCACTTTATGAAAGGGAAACAAATAATTTAGAAAAACCTTCACTTCTTCTGCTCGATGATGTTTTGAGTAGTATAGATGCAAAACATCGTCGCAGAATTGCATCTTTACTTATTGATCGTTATGATAGTCATCAACTTGTGATATCAACTCACGATGAACAATGGTACCGTGATCTCGTCCATTTGATACGGAAGAAAGGCAAAATCCGTAAGTATATAACCCTCAAATGTGTTGACTGGAACCTAGAACAAGGTCCAATTTTTCAAAACGACAAACTCCTTCCACAAATATTAAAAGAAAAACTTGAGCAATCTGCTGAAAATCTTGAAATCGCTTCCTTGGCAGGTTTACTTCTTGAGATGATGCTCACAGAATTAAGATATAATCTATTATTGTCAATTCGACCCGTACGTGATGAAAAATATACTATTGGAAATATCTGGCCAAAATTTAAATCT
>CAZRLL010000091.1:0-11445 GCA_964600735.1 uncultured archaeon | reverse complement strand
CCCTCCAAAATTTCCAGAAGAAAACGTAAAAATAGTAAAGGAAATTGATGAATTGGAATATATTCGAAATGCAATAGGTTCTCATTGGAACGCCAGTCAATTACTCCAAATTAGTCGAAGTGAGATTGTTGAGTTTGCTGAAAAAGTATTGGAATTGCATGACGTATTTTGGTGTGTGGATTGTGATACATTCATCAGTTATATCGAGAGAGAGCGAAGAGCATATTGCCCAGTAGAACATATAGTTTTCCCACAGATAGAATTAGAAAGTTAGTTAATTGAATTTACTTTGGTACAAGAATATTAATAATCAATTGACACAACCTAGTCATACTTTATGCATCCAAGCGAATTCCTTCAAGGCTTAGATGAATTATTTAGATTTCAAAAGTACTTGACCTGCCATATGGAGCTCGCTAATCATCAAAAGTATGAATTTTTTATAATTTATAGGTCTGTTAATTATAGTATTACTTTCAATAAACTCTCTACGTATTTAATATGGTTAAAAGTAATATATATTACTAATGACAGAAATTATACTCCTCAGCATTATTGATTGGTGGTGGGGAGTTATAGCAGCAATTTGTTTAGGACTCATGCTTGCTATTCGGTGGGGATTAGTTGGAAAAACAAATATTAATCGAGCAACAAAAAAATTCGAATCAAGAAAAAGGTTTGCGTATATAGCTTTAGGATTTTTAACAACTATAATAATTATTTTTAATAGTCTTGGATTTATCGAACTGGGTTTCTTGGTATTATTTATTCTTGGCTATTCAGCATATAAACATAATCCTGATACGTTTATGAGGAATATGTCTAGTATTCTAAAATATTCTTTTAATTTTATTTTTGAGAGTGTTTCAAATTTACTTAGAGGATTTTTTGAAGTAATTGTTGTAGTAAGTAAATCTTTTATGAAATCATTGAGAATAAGGTAAAATCAAATAAATATGATATAAAATTGATCATTTGAGGAAATAATTCAATACCTCAAATTTGATTATTTAAATATTGTAAACATAATTTTAAAGTGGAAAATGCCTTATTTTCATTTGAAATTCGAAGCGTAGATATTATTAACTAAAATTTGCCAATTTCAGTAATAAAACCCATCAAGTGATTATACTCAATATTTAACAACTTACAAACATTAGGGATATTTAAAGCATGAGGTTGATTTGCGATTTGCTCTGGATTCTGATCTAAATGGAAATGAATCTTTTCTTGTGTGATTACCTTTCCATCATGTAATTGGGCTATCGCAATGACATAAGGGTCTGCTTGATTTTCTTCTGTCAAGGCGTTTACCCACCCTGGAAAACGATTTGAGATTCTTCCAACAATATCTTGAATATCATCAGTTGATTCCAATATGCATTCAGGATAGTTTTTGATCCAACTTGCAAGGTCATCTGTTCCTCTTTTTAATTCTTCAACAACTTCTTTCGTTATCAGTATATATCTTGTTTCCATTCTTTCTTCTATTATTTCCCATAATCGTAAATTTTGTTTTTTATCCCGTGGATAATCTCTTTTCATATGAATAAAAATACTTGAATCAAATGAAAAGACCATTATTTTAGTTCTCCAAACTCTATTTTTTGTTCGAAAGTTTCTAATGTATTATATTTGAGATCTAAAAATCGCATTGCTTCATGAAATGCAATCTCGGTTGATCTCAACCCAGTTAAAATCATATCTCTGTAAGTTTTTGATATTCTACTGTTTAGACCAATATAATAGTCTGCTCCAGAGCCTCTTTTCTTCTTAGGTTGTTTCATTTGACTTAGTTCATTTTCAGACAAAGAGTATTGTGGTCGATTTATTTTCCCTGAATTTAATAACCGAATTAAAATAACCGACCAACTCACTTTAAATTCCCGGGCAAGATTTATTACATTTTGAGCTATACTGCGTGATTTAAAATCGCTAGCCTTTGTTTGTTCATCTAAGAAATCATTTGGAACAAGAGTGGACCCAGCAACAGAATTACAAAATCGTTCAATATTACCTCTTTCAGGAAATTCATTATATGATGCTTCGCAAATTCCTGATTTATTCAAGATTACATGAGTCAATTCATGGATGATAGTAAATGCCCGAGCATAATAACTATCTCCACTATTTAGAGCAATTGTAGGAAAAGGAATGGAGGTGAATACAAATCCCCTCATAACTTCTGGGTCAATTCTCTGAAATTGAAACACCAAGATCCCTATATTTTCAACCTTCTGAATCCAATAATTTAACACTTCATGATCGCGTTTACTACTTAAATGCTCTGCCTTTACATCTAGTAGAGTTCTCACTTGTCGAGAACAATCTTCAGGATCATCATTTTCTGTAAATAAGTTAATAAACTCATAATCGAATTTTTGTGGAAACCTGCGCAACAGTTCTTCAGCAAACCGTTTCTTTTCAAAAATCGTTCTAATCTTTATTTGAATATTACCCGTTGGTTTATCAAATCCAATCTCTTTATTAGAGCGGAAATCTGGTAATTTCAAATCTTTTGGTGGTTTATCAAGATAAAACATTGGAAGAGGTCGTTTATAGTATTCTGCAATTTTTCTTAATTGGTTAACTGTGAGGTAATCAGAACCTTTCTCTGCCCTTCTTAATGTTCTTATTGATATTCCAGTCCTTTTACTTGCGTCCTCAAGAGTGTATCCACTACTTTCACGAGCCCAAATTAACATCCGATAATTAATTCGCGCTGATATTTTTTGCATCCCTTTCAGTTACTCCTACTGGATCCTAGGTTTTGATAAAACTATTTCATCTCAAATGTCCAAAATATCTATTATCAAAATAATATTAAATTCTTTTTTTACAAATACTCGCGAACAAAATCGCTATTCCGATATTATTATCAAGCGTTTTGTTGCGATAGAATTTCTATTACAATAATATCGTTAAGATAATATTATTACTAATGAATTGATTAATCTTGCTACTTTATTATAAAATCATCAACTAGTCAAAAATTGTTAGTTGTAACTGGGTGATTTTGTCACATGAGAATATTAAGATTCCTCAAAAAATGTTGAATCTATAATCTTTGAAGTAATATCCATTAGTCAACAATTTTAACCATATTTTCACCAATCCTGAGATAAGTTTTCAAGGAAGATAAAATATAATTCACTTGCAGCTTATGGTCCAATCCAGCATAGAAGAACACAATCAAAAAACAAACAATAAAATCACTCAACAGCAATTAGAAACTCACCTCTGGACATCTGCGGATATATTGCGGGGGAGTATTGACTCATCAGATTACAAACATTACATTTTTGGCCTGCTTTTCCTAAAACGTATGAATGATGTATTTATTGAAGAAGCAAAAAAACTGGAGGAGAAATATGGGGACAAAGACCTGGCTTGGAATGATCCGGATCAACATCAATTTTTCGTTCCTGAGGGATCAAGATGGTCGAAATTGCAGAAAGTAACTTCAGATATAGGCAACGATTTGGATGTTGCTATGGCTGCACTGGAAGATGCGAATTCCAATTTGGAGGGAGTTCTGAGAAACATTGTTTTCAACGATAAGGACAAACTGAAGGATAAAACACTTGCTTCACTTATCCGACATTACGGCAAACTACCACTTGGGAATGACAATTTATCAGATCCTGATATATTGGGTCGGGCTTACGAGTATTTGATTGCCCAGTTTGCAGATGATGCTGGTAAGAAGGGAGGAGAATTCTACACACCTAAGGAAGTTGTTGAACTTATTGTCCGAATTTTGAAGCCACAGGAAGGGATGAGGATAAATGACCCGACTGTAGGATCCGGGGGTTTTCTAATAAATACCATACATTACCTTCGTAAACTAAGAGAACAAGCTGGAAAAGATCCCCGTAATCCACCGATTGATATTACTCTTACAGGTCAGGACAAAAATGTAAATACTTGGAGTATTTGCAAGATGAATTTGTTATTGCATGGGCTTCCAGACGCAAGAATTGAGAAAGGGGACTCAATCCGTGATCCACAATTGATTGAAGGAGATCAACTGATGAAGTTTGACCGAGTGATGGCAAATCCACCTTTTTCATTGAAAAATTGGGGCCATGAAGAAGCACAATCGGATCCTTTCAACCGGTTTAAATATGGGATTCCACCCAAGTCCTATGGAGATTTTGCCTTCGTTCAACACATGTATGCCACCTTAAATCAACAGGGTGAATTGGGTGTTGTTATGCCTCATGGAGTGCTGTTCAGAGGGGGTGCAGAGGGAAGAATCCGAAAAGCATTGCTCGAGGAAGATGTTATTGAGGCTGTGATTGGACTCCCTGCTAATCTATTTTATGGAACTGGAATTCCGGGTTCCATTTTGTTAATTAACAAGAACAAGGTTGCTTCGAGAAAGAATAAAGTGCTGTTTATTCATGCTGCTGATGAGTATGATGCTGGAAAAGCCCAGAATTTTCTGCGGGAGGAGGATATTGTAAAGATTGTTGATGTTTTTAATGAGTACAAGGATCTAGAACGATATTCCAGAGTGGTTGATATGGAGGAGATCGAAGAAAATGATTATGTGTTGAATATTACCCGGTATGTGGATACCTCAGAGCCTGAGGAGGAGATCGATTTAGAGGTTGCAGTGAAAGAGTGGCGAGAGGCAATGAAGGAGAGAGATAAAGCAACAGAGGTAATTGAGAAGTATTTGGAGGAACTTGGGATTGGTAATAAATGAGAGCAAATACCAATATCTAGATCTCTCTGAGTATCCACAAGATTGGTCTATTGATTCTATTGAGGAGCTTATTCTAACCCAATTTTCTGGAAAAAGTCCCCAATGTGAAAGCTTTCCTGCATTAAGTACGGAGTGGGGTTATTTGAAGACGAATTCAATCAAATGGGATGGTTTTGATCCAACAAAAAACAAGGCATTGACTCCCGAACTTGAAAGTGATCCTAATTTGGAAGTAAAGAAAAATGATATAATTATAACAAAAGCAGGTCCTCGTCATAGGGTTGGTGTCGTAGTCCATGTAAGAAAAACACCTCCATTGAGAATGATTTCAGGTAAAATGATATTGTTAAGATCTAATAGCAAAAAGATTAATCCAAAATTCCTGTCGTTAATGCTATCTAGTAATCCAGCACAATTCTTTTTGGATGGTAGAACCACTGGTATGGCAGAATCTCAAGTTAATTTTATGAACAAAGAGTTCTTAAAAGTACCCATTTTATATCCTTCCCTCCCCGAACAACAAAAAATCGCAGCCATCCTCTCCTCCGTGGATGATACCATCGAGAAAACAAGGATAGTCATTCAAAAAACCGAGCGAGTCAAAAAAGGACTCATGCAGCAGCTCCTGACAAAAGGGATACCGGGATGGCATAGTGACTATAAGGAGACCAAGCTGGGGGTGATACCAAAGTGTTGGAAGGTGAAAAAGTTAGGAAATATGTTAATTAGATCACAATATGGTATTTCGGAAAGTTTACAAATCGAAAAAACAGCACTTCCAATATTAAGAATGGGGAATATTCAAAACGGAAAGTTAGATTTATCCCTCAAGACATTGAAATACCTACAGAATGATAAAATTCCCGAATTTCAAGATTATGTTTTAAATGATGGAGATATACTATTTAATCGTACTAATAGCATGGAATTAGTGGGTAAAATAGCTATTTTTGAAAATCAAATTAAATGCAGTTTTGCTTCATATTTAATCCGTCTAGAGCCAGATAAAGCTTCCACTTTGCCATACTATCTCAATTTTTATCTTAATCTAACAGGAACCCAAAGTAAAATCAAAAGATTGGCAACTCCTGGAGTAAGTCAAGCAAATGTCAATGTTGAAAACTTGAAAAAATTCATATTAGCTCCTCAACCTTCAATTGTAGAGCAAGAGAAAATAATCAATATACTCCTTTCCTTAATAATGAAAGAAAATCAACTAAAAATAGATCTTGAAAAACACAAAAAAATCAAAATAGGATTAATTCAGCAATTACTAACTGGAAAAATCAGAGTTAAAGTCTGAGTTCAAGGTTTAATTTTTGAACTTTTCTCAATATCATCAAGCTCTTTAAGTAAATCTGGAAACTTCATCTTCCTCGCTGGAAGTATAGCATTTACCATAGGATCGGTTGTAAATTGAGTTAAGGCTATCGCTTTATCAAAGTATTTCTTTTCTGATTTTAGATCCCCAACTTCGTATGCCAAACGGCTTTTGAGGACATTACATAAAATTTCTCCTCGTACATTTCCATTATCATTTACATTTTTCATAGCAATATCAGCTAACCGTCCTGCTTTCTTATATTCCTTGATAGATGCCATTGAAGTTACCAGAGGATTACACAGGTCATAAATATCGATCTTAGTTGAATATTCCAACAAATTCGAAGTTATTTTATCTAGGGTTTCAGATAATCCAATCGTTTTTTCCCTTTTGGCTTGTATTAATCGAAAAGGTAATACCAAACGAGCTAGTAAAAGCTCAATGAAAACCAAATCAAATAACGATCCGGTATTACGAAGTGTTGAAGCAATCTGGCCCCAAAGAAGTATTCGTATAATATTGCCATATGTAGGAAATTCATAAGTATAAGCTAGTGAGGTAAGAAATGCGTTTGTTGCCTCATCTGTCTGTCCAGTCTCTCTAAATGCAAGTCCTCTGCTTCTCCATAGATCAATTAATACCATAGGATGAGTAATTTTTTCATCATTGAGCAAAATATCTGTTTCTAAAATTATTGACTCATAATCTCTTAAGGATTCATATAAACCAAATCTTTGATGTATTTCTGATGGATCAGCTGATTCATCAAATTCGTTATTTATCTTTTCATCGAGCTTATCTACTAGAAAATCAAGATGGACGATTAATTTCACATCAATTTTTGCAATCAACTCTTGTGCTTCGTCTATTAAAATTTTCATTGCTCTAATTTTTTGGTTTGCTAGATTTGATCTTATTCCTGCAATTATCTTCAGAAAATTCTCTTTATCTTTATCATCAATTTCTTTGATATCATCCCAATGGACAATAGAATTGAAAATATAATTTATTGCATTGATCTTTTGAATTGATTCGACGAGTTGCCAATTACCAGTTTTTTGTGCGAGGGCAAACGATTTTTCCTGGAATTCTATTAAAACTGACTTATGTGTCATCTCATGTTTTCTTTTAATAATTTCTTGAGCAAGTAAACTAATTATTAATGCAGGAATTAAGCGTCCATAATATTCTAATTCTTTAATTATTTTGTTATACAAAATAATCTCTTCCGAGTAGGCAATCGGATCCCATATCAAATCATAACATATATTCATCAAGGATTTCACTCTTGATTTGTGTAGCAGTGGATGATGTTTTTTATAATGATAAATATCCAGAATTGGCTTAAAATGAGGATGTAAATATTCATTATGTTTAACATAGTCATAATATTTGGTTGTTAGATCGCTAGATACTTGTGAGATAATTCTAATTAATTCAACCGGATAGCTTCCATATTTTGTCGTGTCTGAAAACTCCCGAGTCCAACTAGCAAAATATTCGTATTTTGATACTACTAAATCTGTTAATTCCTCAAATATATCTCCAATTTCTTTGTTTTCATAAACCTGCTCAACCGTGCTTCTAAGTGCAATTATATAATGATACTTTGCTGAATTTTCCCTAAACTGAGGGTCCTGTAGCAAAAGCATGATTTTCTCTATTAATGGTATAGAATTGAGATTGTACGATAATGAGTGAGATAATAATAAGCTCAATAATGAAATTTCAAATTCTTCTAAATCGGGCAAGAATAGTATCCAGTCCGTCTTTGAGATATTATTAAATGGATCCGTTTTTACTATTCCATAACTTAGAAGGACTGCAAATTCAAACAAATCCAATTTTGATGACTCACAATTTAACCCCAAATCTGAATATCGTCCAATAAAATCCTCTTTTTCAAATTTATTAATTGTTCTACTTAATTTGTTTGACCAGTTATCAAGTTCTAATAATTTTAGAATATTAAGAAATTCTTCTTTCTCACCTGGATGTGGTGAATGAAGAAATTTTTCAGTGAAATATCCACCTTTAATCAGCGTAAAGATATCCAACCACAATCTACAATATTTTTGATGTTCAAAATAATCCTTAGTTAGGAATCCTTGAAGGAAACCTATATTTTGATCTACGAGATCTAATTTTACTTGAAAGTACTCGTAAAAGAATTGTGGAAATCCATAAGGTAAATGTGTTAAATAAAAAATTGATTTCAAAATTCTGTTTTTATCATTTTTGTCGCAAAAGTATACCATATCTGCTAGAAAACGTAAATTTTTTAACATGATCGCCGAATGACCTAATTGCAAACTCCCTGTTTTTGCCGCAAAAAGACCTTCAGTTTCATTTAAGTAACCCATTTTCCGTTGTGGGAACTTTACCATATCTGCTAAATTCGTAATATTTACAGAAAAATGATAGACTATTGGATGTAGAGTCTCTTCGGGATAGTTAAGTCCCCATTCTACCATCAATTTTGAAAAAATTTCTGTGTAAGCTGAAAGACTAATTTCTGGAATATGAACAATTTCCCAAGGTATTCTTCTTGAGTTGGTATCAGTTAAGAATCGATTTTCAAGAACATCAATGAATTCTTCTCTTAAGCATCCTACGATAATGTTTTTTTGTTTGTCAGCAGACCTCTTTAGTTTAAGAATATCCTTCGGTGTCATCCAAATGAAATTATCAACTAAAATCAAAGAGTGGTCGATATTTAGATTATCAGGTAAAGCTTGTCCATGATTAAATCCATAGACAGATCTATGTGATTTCAATTCCTCAACTCCATATCGACATAATTGTGTTGTTTTCCCGGTCCCAATTTTACCTACAATTAGTACCATGTTAGCATTTTGCTTATCAATTTTGGACATGATTTGCTCTCGAAATTTTGGAAACATTGGGTGATAATCTTTTTCTACTGATACAAAACCTCCAGAGATGGACTTGTAAATATCTTGGGTTGATTTGAAATCTCTTATAGAAGATATATAGATACTATCTAGGAGTTTTCCTTTATTAATTGAATTAAACCATGAATTACATATACTTTCAATGTAATATTCAATGTTATTTTGATATTTTGAACTAGTAACAATCTGTGTCTTCAAAAAATATAAAATCCTTTGTTCAAGTGACAGATATACGTGTTTGAATAGATCCAACAATTTATAACGCTCTGTTCGAGTTTTTATATAGAGTTCGATATCTTTAGAATACGTGATCTTGCCATTAACCTTGTCCAAATATAAAGAATCGACTTTCGCCTTCAATTTAGATCTAATTAACACATCCCAATTTTTTTCTATTGATTTTATTTCGATCTTCGAAATAGATAATGATTTTATCTTTTCAAGATGCTTTTTTAATTCTCGATATACTTCTTCCGATAATTTTGATTTATTTTTGTGTTTAAGAAACTCGGTAACTGATCCCTTAGGTGTAAAAGTGATATCTGAAATATTACCCTCTAATTCAAATGGATATGGAGGTTGTGATGGAGATCCTATAATTAGTATTGATGAGACTTTAGATCGTTTTAATCCTAATTTTTTGATTGCACCTTCGAGATATTTATGTTTCTGTTGCATTGACACAAATGGAGAGGTTCTTGGATCCTCATAATCAGGATAAATTGCGATGAACTCCCGATCATTTCCGACAATTTTACATTTCCAATATTTTTGTTCAACGACATATATTATGTTTCCTGGGCATAATATAACAAAATCTATTTCTTGATAAAATCGACCTGATTTAACATATACTGAATGAATTACATATTAACCTTTGGGGAGGCTTTTCTTTAAATAATTCATATAATCTTTTTCAGAATAAACAGCAAAATCCGTCCAATGATGAAAATTTGGAGGATATACAATTTCTTTTCTACTTTTTTGTTTTTTGTGAGATTTTACCATCTATAAATTCCTCCTCTCTCATTAAATTTCAAAATATCAAACTCATATTCATAAAATTGCTTGTCGAAATCGTTGAGGACATTATCTCCCAGATGGTTCATAATCCCACCATTATTATGAAATAATCGCCCCTCTGGATCAATCATCACATAACTCCCGGTCATCAACTCATTATTCTCAAATATTGGATTGTTTATATGATGAGTCAATATGAAATGTTCGAATTTCTCTTTTTCAATAAGCAAATCCCATGCATCATCATTCTCCCCCTCAATCGGCAACATCTGAAAAACCTTCCATCGTTCAGCACCCAGTTCCTCCATCACCCAGTTCATATCTTCATTCCAGTTCAAGGCTGTCACCACAGTATTGATTTTTAGTTTAATCCCTCTCTCCTTGATCAATTGAACATTTTTTCGGGTAAGAGCAGCATGATTCCCAGATCCACGACCGAGCTGCTTATTGATTTCCTCGACTCCAGAATCAATGCTAAGTCCAATCCAATTTCCCCTCAAACTTGTCCAAATATTCTTCGGAAATTCGAGACCCATTAGTCACAACCATCGTTGTGACTCCCAAATCAAATGCATGTTTGACCAAATCTGGAAGATATGATACCAAAGTTGGTTCTCCTCCTACAAATGTAATTTTCTGCATTCCATTCTCTGCAAGTAAAGAAATCAGCTCTATTGACTTCTCCAATGCTAGTCGATCTTCAACTTGGTTAAACCTTGCAAAGCAAAATCTGCAATTATAATTACATTCCTTCGTGATATGAAAATTGACAGATTTTATCATTTCCTGGATTGAAACAAAACCTTTCAAATCATTGAGATCAGCCAAAATTCCATTAACTAATCTTGTTTTCACTATGTCTTTATTAAATTCGTTTGTGTTTTCCCTCTTAATGATTGATTCCTCCCTTTACCCCCACGGTAATATTAGAATCTGAAATTACTAACAAAAGTATTGATTTATTTTATTTAAACCTATTGATAGAATTTACAACATGCAAATAATATTAATTTCATACCTTTTTACATTGAAAATAAAAAATACTTAAGTCAGTAAAAATAAACATTTCAATATCATATCCAAGCCAATGGGGTAAAACGTAGGGAACTCAAACATGTCTTTTTGGACCGAACTCACCCTCTCAGAACTTCCTGCATTGAAACTGCTGCAGAAATTAGGTTACACCTATGTAAGCCCTAAAAAAATTGAAAAAGAGAGAGATAACCTCACTGAACCAATACTGCTCAACCGACTAAAACAGGGAATAAAAAACCTCAATCCATGGATTTCTGATTCAAACATTCAACAAGCAGTCAACAAAATTACTCGGATCCCAGGGACCAGTGACATAGAGATCAATCAAGACATACATGAAAAATTCGTTCAGTATTTCTCGATCCAGCAGGAACGTGGAAGTGGACTAAGACCCTATACAGTCAAGGTAATAGATTTCGAAAATCCCAGAAATA
>CAZRLL010000090.1:3597-13981 GCA_964600735.1 uncultured archaeon | reverse complement strand
ATACATTTTATCGTATTTTGATATCGCCGAAGGAGCAACTCTCAGATCAACTTTGGCTTGTATAAGAGACATATCTGTACCGCAAATTCCTGCGAGAATATTTTCTACCAATACTTCTTTGGGGAATTTAACTACAGGATCAGGTACTTCTTTCACACTAAATGGAGAAAATTTAGAAAAAATCACACCTTTCCAAATTTTACTCAAAACCTGTACATATCCAAATCTAACAATACTTCGAGTTACATAACCGGATTTCAATTAATGTCAAATTTTGAATGCTGTTAAATAAGTAATTAATTTCAATTAACCACCTGCAAACATTACTTGGAAATTTATATCTGAATTTGCTGAAATTATAATTTCAGAATTATCTGAAAATTGAATTAATTGATTATCAATAATTAATACAATTGGTGATTTTATATGTCTATTCTCAATGACTTCTCCACTCCAAGATTGTTGTTCTATCAAATCAATAAATTGCCCTAGTGTAAGTTCAGCTTTATCTACCCCAATTTCGACATATTTGCCGATTTTATCAGCTAAAATTGTGGAAAATTTGATTCTTAATTTCAATAAATCACATCTCTGTATAATTTGATCAAATCGTTACTTATGTATCCCTATCTAGTAATTGTAATAATGCAGTAAAAGGTTTTTCTGTGTGTGTAATTATGGTATTTTCAATAATTACTTCGATGCCCTGATAGTATGATTTTGGCCAAGAATAGGGTGATATAATTGTTAATTCATTCAATCCATTTTTTTTGAGCGTACTCAGCTGATCTATGATGTCTTCTTTATCAAAATCATTTATCTCCAGATCATGTACTAATTGCCCAATAGGATAAAGTTCGTTCAATCCTATGGGAACGAGTCCAAAAGGAGGTAATAATAAAGAAATATATTGATTTGATTTGATTGTTTTGCTAATCTGTTTGATTGGAATTTTATTGTAAATTGATTCTTCTAATGAATAGGCCAAGATTATCATGGATTCAATCTTAGTCTGACTAAAAATACTATTACATACCGATTTAATCCTCTTTAATTCAACTTTTTTGATATCAACCTTTCTTGATACTTTAACTGTCGAAATACTGGATATGGGGATTCCAGACTCATATAATACTTTTAACTTACCAGATGTGACAAAATCCATAGCAAGACGTGTAGCCCTAGCTAATTTGGGTACACTGCTGGCTCTTTGCTGTACTAAATCCCACAATCGTCCCATCCTAATCGAATTGCGTATTCTTCGAATTTCTGCAGCGGAAACCCATAAATTGTGTTCTGCAATATTTTTCCTCTGCTCCTTTTTTTCCTGTTCTAAAACTTCTCTAACCGTATGCGAAACACAAACCTTACAAGAACAGGGAAACTCATCCAGACTTTCCAGATGATAGGTTCCTTCCACTGTCATATATCTTCTATCCTTTGCCATCAAGGAATAAGCAGCAGAATCATAAGTATCGCAACCCAAAAAGGTAGCCAGTGCAAACATGGCTGGATGACCAGCACCAAATAGATGCAGTGGGAATGTTACTGGAAGATTATATTTAGCGATCGCAATCATTTTTACTAGAGTTGAATAGTCCTGAGCAATCATTAGCGGAACTACGGATCCCAGAGCATACATAGAAAAATGATTCATGATATCCTCCGATTTCACATCTTTCAAATAGCGCCGGAGCAAATCCAAATATCTTCCTCCCTGTATAGGTAAAGTCCACTTGATGGGCGATTCCCCAAATTCATTGATGGATAGCTGGATATTTGATAAGGTATTATCAATTCGCTTTGCAGCATCTACTGCGCCTACATTATTACCAATTGGGTGGTCCATGATTACACCAATATCAGTCTCAACGGATTTCTGTAGCTTAATGGTTTCAATAACCCCCAGATCAATATCGCCATAAAGCATGACCTGGTACGCTCCTGAGTCCATCATTACCATTCCACTAAAATCCAAATACTTGTGTATTTTAGGATATTCTTCCCAATTCCTATTCTGATCCATCCTCTTACTAAGCAAGTAAGCTGAGGTAATCACCTGATCAATTCCAAATTCCTTGTTAAAGCGATTAATTTCAATATCCTGTTGAGCTGGATCCACTACAGGGAACAATGCTGGTGTTCGTATACTCTTATTTTTTACTTCATATGTCCCAATTTTTGCCAACCCATCCCAAACATCACAGGAGAACACTGATTCTCCAATATAGATCAGTGTTTTTCAGAGTCGAGATTGAGACATCATATTTTATGTTTCATTACAAAATTAATTTATCAATTGATTTTTGCATCACATTAGAGTGGAATATGTCGTCGAATCTTGGTCGTGCTTTTGCAACTGAATTAAATACTTTCGTACAGAAGAATATTGTTGTTAAGTTGAGAGATGGAGGAATAATAATGGGTCGCCTAATAGGGTTAAATTCTGAGAATTTTTCCTTAATCTTGGGTGAAGCATTATCAGCCGGAAAAAAACACCATCGGATATTTATCGCAGGTGATACTGTTGCGGAAATGACTCTGGGTCAAGCTCCATTTAATATGAATAAATTGCGAGAAGAGCTAGAGAAAATATTCAAGAAAAGTGGTGTGAGGTATTTCGACGACACCAGGACGCTTGTGGTGATGGATAGATATCGCGTTACCGAAGAAGAGGTCGAGGGTGAAGGTCCAGTGGCGGATCGAATACGCAGGATCTGGCAATCATTTGTTGACGAGTACAAGGCGGCAGCTCTAAAAGCACAAGAATAATTTTAACTGAAAATAATTTCCAATTCACAAATTTAAATTTTTTAATTATTTATGCATACTAATTAGAAGAAAGAAACTCAAACTAAGGTGTAGAAATTTATTAAGATCCGTAGTTGTTTATGAAGGTAATAATTAATGTAAAAATATGTGTGGGTTGTGCAGCTCAGGAAGCAGAAGAGTAAATTCAACAGTAAAGATGAATTATTAGCAATTGTATAATAAAATGAGCTTGAATTAATTTATCTCTATTTGGATGATCAATTTCAAGAAGATCTATGGCACTATTTAACTCGAAAAAATATTTAGAAGAATGATCAATTCAATAATTTGAAAATATTCTATTTGCAATACTCCTTCAAATCATTTCGATTAGTTTTGGAGTTCTCGTACAAGGCTTTTTCAAAACATTTTGCCATGTTTTGAAAAAATTAGTCTCAATTTCACTATCAATGTCAATAATATTAACTTCACATGAGCTTGGACAAAAACTAGTATGTCTAAATTTTCCGTTGTGACTAAGAGAACCAAAAAATCCCTTGGATTGAGTCAGTTCTGGTGGGAATTGCCATTTTACACCAGGTAAATTTTGGAAAAGATGGGAGAAGGAACTGCTAATTTTCAATGGAAATTCTCCTAGTTTTTGGTGTAAATCAGCAACTCGTTTAACAATCATGTGTTGGGGTAAGGGTGATAATCTTACACGACCAATTGGCTGTGATTCTAACAATAGTAAATCCAAGACACCCGCATTTTTCAATAACTTTGGTATTTTATTTTCAAACAGATCAAAATTTTCCTTACATGCAATTGAATTGATACCAACAATTATTCCTTCATCAATAAGGTTTTGCAGCCCTAGTCCCCTCTTATTGAATTCTTGGACTGTATTTATCGAAACTCTGATTTCAACATCCATTTCAGACAATTGACTTGCGATATCTGGTGTAATCAATGTTCCATTGGTTGTAACAGATAATGACAAAGGAGTTGTTTCATTTAATCTGTTTAGTAATGAAATAAACCAGTCCTGACTGAATGGCTCTCCTCCACCAAATGCAATAGATGTCACTCCACATGCTGCAGCTTCATAAAGAAAATTGTATAGTGAGTTTTCATTCCATTTTCCACCTTCTTTTTGGGAAGACACGGCATAACAATAATTACAACGTAAATTACAATAATTTGTCACCGCAACTTGAAGAAATACAGGAGGTTGGACTTTATCTGGTAATTCTTTATCGAAAAGAATGGCATTATGTTTCTTTGTATCGTGGTCGTATGAGTAAAAAAATTTGCCAAAGTGAAATTCAACCTTCTTAAAATTATCTTCTGTTAAATCATTGTAGATCTCATTCGTCACAAATTTTAATTGAGTATATTCAAATTAATTATCTTCGATTTATCAATAGTTAATTTTGTTAATCATTGGGTTTATTTGTAAAATACTTAAATAAAATTTGAAAGCATTTGAATGATCGAGATGAATTAATTCGGATCCTTAAACTCCTAAACAAAACTGAATTCATTGATGATGTTCTCAATCGAGAGGGTGGTTGGGATGGACATGGGACTCTTTTTGAAGGTGACAAATTACTCTATCTTGATCTATCTTATCTATATCTAGATAAATTACCTCTCGGAATTTTTGACAACTTATCTCATTTATTAAAATTGGATTTAGGTGGTAATGCCTTCAGTTATATCACCGAAGGTATTTTTGAAAAATTAACTCAACTAACACATCTTAATTTTTCATTATGTTTCGACGATCTTATAGAATTCAACGATTATTTTGAATTAATATTACCTGAAACTATTTTTGATTATTTGAGTGAATTAAAAATATTAGGTCTTGCTGGATTCCATATTAAATCACTACCATCTGGAATATTCAAAAATTTACAAATGTTAGAAGAACTAGACTTATCTTATAATTTACTTTCAACATTTCCAAGTAGTATATTTGATTCATTAGTAAAGTTAAAGGATTTGAATCTATCCCGTAATAAGTTTCTGAACCTTCCTCGGGATTTACTGTTAGAATTGAAATGCTTAACTTTATTTAAATTCGAATCATTTGGATTTGAAGACTATGAAGCTGAATTGTTTATTCCTAATGATCTTTTTATTGGGCAAAATTTAATTGAGTATGATGATATGGGATGGTTCAAAGTGGAATACAATCCAAATCATATAAAATCAAATGAAAAATCACAAAAAATAAGTTTTATTTACAAAGATTATATCAGAATTGCTTCAATTTCCTCTGAAGACAATGATGAAGAAGAAGTCATTGATCAATCAACATTTGAAAAAATAATTTTAAATTATTTGAAATTTGTGGACCAATTAAAATTAGATGGTGATAAAAAGAAGTTAAGTGAAATCAATAAATATGAAATTAGAAGTGCAATTTGGCACTTAAAAGATCAAAATATTCTTAAGAAAATTCTTAATCAAAATGAGAATTTTTGCTTTTTATTAGAAGCTATTAGGCAAATAAAAGATGAAGATATCTTAATTAACTTTGTTAAAAATATCGAAGCCGGTACCATTAATATAAATATGGAAAGTACTTATTGGGTAAGTAAAGATGGAGCTTTAGAGTATCTATATGGAGAGGCATTGTGGAGAATTCTAGATCAAACTTTTTTGAAAGAAATTATAATGGAAAATAATAAATATTTACTGAGACTAGCAGCAATAGTAAATCTTGAAGATCAAAAATTCTTGATAAATCTTGCACTGAATGATGATCATCCCCAGGTCAGAAGAGATGCAATTAAAAAATTAAAGAATAGAACGGTACTAAAAGAAATTGCTAAGTCTGATTTGGATCAGATAATTAGAAGAGAAGCAGTAATAAAAGTTCAGTATAATAAGAAATTCCTTCTTGAATACATAAAGAACAATGAAGGTGATATTGAACATTTTGCTCAAGAGATTGAAGATAAAGATTTATTGTATAAGGTTGCGATAGTAGAAGATATCTCTCTACTAAAATATTGTATCGAAAAAATCGTGGATTTAGTATTGTTAATAAAAATGAAATTTGTAGAAAGATACTATTTTAAACAACTGATCCACATGAGAATTTCAGAATTAATAATCGATAAATCACTGAATGAAGAATACCAGAGAATTCATTCAGATTATAACAATAAAACTGATGATGAAATAATTCGACAAATTGCAAAAGATGATGAAAACTGGCAACTCAGGAAGTTATCAGTTGAGAGAATTGCGAATTTAGATGAGGCTGTCGAAAACCAGGATTTTCTATTTAAAATCTTTTTAGAAGATAATTCGTCAGAAATTAGAAGATTAATATTCAATTGTTTTGTTGATAAATGGATGGAAAAGTTAGTTGAAAAATTTCAGTATATTAGTAAACTTGACATCACTGAGGTAGATTTCAAGAAATCAACAGGATTCACAAAAAAGGCAATTCCAATGATACAATTAATCCATAACTTAATGCGCTTTATTATTGATAATCAAATTAAAATTATTTCTTCTAGAGATTTGTTAAACTTGGAAATTGAAAGGCTCGATCTGAGTGGATTAGGAATAACTTCATTACCTGAAGGGACCTTTATCTATTATAACAATTTAAGATTCCTCAATTTATCATCAAACAGATTAAAAGAACTTCCAAATCACCTCTTCAACAATTTGAATTCTCTTGAAGTATTAAAATTGAACAATAATGAGCTAGTAACATTACCCCGAGATATTTTTCATCCACTTAGACAATTGAAAAAATTATATCTATTTTGTAATCATATTAATGAATTACCAGATGAAATTTTTCTAAAGAATGAACACCTGAAACGCTTATGGTTAAACAACAACAAATTAGCGTCATTACCTACTTCAGTTGCCTATTTAGAGAATTTGTCAAATTTATATATTGAAAAGAATTGCTTACCAAAAGATTCAAGTAATAATTTTAATTTGAAAAGGGACCAGCATCGATCCCTACTTAAATATGACAATTTACGGAAGAAGAAATTTCAAGCAAACATTATTCTTCAAATCCCATCTAGTGTTAGATTCGATATAGATTTATTAGAAATCAATAATACAAGAAAGCTTATCCTAGAATTTTTTGATACATGGGATTTAACGAATGAAAATATGCTTAAAGTAACAAATATCTTTAATTTTGAAGAACTAACTATTTCTGGTAAAGGAATTAAGAAGATTTTTCCTAATTTGTTTGATAATGTATTCAATTTAAGAAAAATAACAATATTGAAAACACAAATTAAGCAACTTCCAAGTAATATATTCAAGAATATTGGATCAAATAAAAAGACGAGTCGGTTTCATATTGTCATACGAGATAATGAAAATCTAATAACTTTAGGAGATTCTTTGATCGATCTCACACACGTTTCAAAAATTGAAATTTCAGGAAATGAAAATTTAAAACTGGAAGATAACTCCCTCAAAGGTTTAGTAAATTTAAAATATTTGGATTTATCTTTTAACAATCTCACTTACCTTCCAGAAAACCTATTTTCGTCTCTAGAAATGCTTAATTATCTTAATCTTTCACAGAATAAAATTATTAATATTCCTTCTTTTAAAAAATCAAACAAAATACAGTATTTTAATTTATCAAATAATAAATTAAAAACATTGGATGCTTATAGATTCAATGATTTGACGAATCTCATTGAATTAGATATTTTCGGAAATCAGATTCAATCTTTAGAAAAAGAAATGACTGATAAATTATCTCGCTTATCTCATTTTAAAACAGCTGAGTTACTGGATCAAAAGGCATTTAAGAAATATATGCATTCAAATTTCGCAAAATATCATGATATATTGTTACCTATAAAAGAGGTTTTAGTTTTAAGAGAACTGGAAAACATTAGTAAGAGAAAAATTCTATTAAGTCGTGACACTATATTAGGAAGTAGAAGTATAGAAGATCGATTTAGTTTTCGAGTCGAAAACCATCGAGTTGTTGGATTATTCATCGATAATTCGGCTTTCGGTGATGATGGTCCATTTGCTTCTATTAAATCTCTTCCAAAAAATATTGGAGATTTAACATATCTTAGAGATCTGTCCATCAATTATACACAAATAACTTCATTACCAGAAAGTATATTGACTCTTCAAAATCTTGAACAATTTGGGCTGGGAGAAAATAGAATTGAATCATTACCTGATAATATAAAAGAATTTGTTGATAGATTTAAAAATTATCAGATTATTATTAACTGTAAAAAAGCGATAAAGTCAAAACCCTATAATGTAGATGCATATTTGAATTGGGGCGTTGCATTAAGTAATCTGAATAAATACAATGAGGCGATTGAGAAATTTAAGAAGGTTATTGAATTTAGACCAAACAATGATCTTGCCTATGCTTACTGGGGAAATACTTTGATGCAGCTTCATAACTATAGTGGAGCAATTAAGAAATATAGGAAAGCAATTGAGCATTTTAGACAACCAGTAATATATAGTTATAATATGAAAATTCTAGATCTTGGAGTAATTTATTATAATTGGGGTTGTGCATTAGCGAAATTAAAAACATACACGGAGGCTTTTGAAAAATATGAAAAAGCACTCCAAGAAAAACCAGGATTTGCAACAGTATATGTTAATTGGGGTTCTGATTTGATTATAATTGAAAAATATGAAGACGCTATTGAAAAATTAAAAAAGGCTATTGAATTAGATCCTCAATCCGATTCAGCCTATTATAATTTAGGTACAGCGCTGTTACATTTGAATAAATATGAGGAATCCATAGAAAAATTTGAAAATGTAGTTAAGATTAATCCTAGGTTTGCAGAAGCCTATTGTAATTGGGGGGATGCATTAAAAGGATTGAATAACTATGATGCTGCAATTACTAAACTTAACACAGCAATAAATATTAATCCTGAATTATCCTATGCGTATTATGATTTAGCATGTATATATTCTATTTGTAATAATGAGAAGCAATCAATTCATAATTTACAATTAGCTATAATCTATCATTCGGAATCTAATTACTTTGAACATTTAGCACAAGAGGAATCGGATTTTAAAAATATCAGAAGCAATGAAGTATTTACCAACTTAATTGAAATTCGGAAAGATTAGTTATGAAGATTTCCTCTTGATAAAACAGAAATCAATTATTGACAAAAAAAATGTAATTATAATCAGTAGTTAAGTCCACATAAAGCTCATTTCAATTCTAATTTTTTAATTATTGCATTTTTAAGTTTATCTTCCTCTGAAGGTAATTTAATTGATTTTAATATTTCCCTATCATTAATGTTATTAATTGCTACTTCTCTAAGTTCATTGCAAATCACTGAATTGGTAATTATCGAAACCAGATCATATATTCTATCAGTCACTTTAAATAAGCCATCAGCTAAAAATAAAAGAAAATCAAAATAGTCATCTTTTTCACTGTTAATATTATCCATAATAAAGTCCAAATCATCAAAATATAATCCTTCAAGATTTTGGATAAATTTTTGTCCTCTTTTATTCCGTTTTATTTTATTTAAATATTCAACAAATTCCTTCAATTCACGGATAGCAAAATAGTTACCATTGTTTGAGTAATTATAATTAGAAAATACATATTCTTGCAGGGATTCAAAACCCTCCAAACTAAATTCACCAGTAGTTAAATGTACAATCCAATCAGATATCGAGCGGATATAAAAACTATCATCATAATAATTTCCATCTTTTTTCTCCCATTTATCATTCAGTGCTTGTATTTTCGATGCAAAATTAGGATCATCAGTGATAAATATTTCAGAATAATCAACTGAATGACCACTCCAGTTCCCTTTCCACCTCCACTCGCGAATTTTATGTAACAATTATTTTAATATTATATAAATTGCATTAAAATTATTGGGAGCGTAATTGTTGAATTAAATGTAAAGAATGAAAATATTATTAATTTAATTAGATGAAAGAAACTCAAACGAAAGTGTTTAAATCAAATCCAATCTTTGCTAAAACATAGGATTCTCCACTCATGGCAAAAAAGCGATCAAAAATAAAAACAACCAAAACCTTGTATGGTAATTATTCTGGATTTGTCGTTGATAAATTACAGAATCTAAAAATTAGTTTGGGGGATAAAATACAAGTAATTCAGGGAAAAAAAAGAGTTGAAGGGAATTTACTTGCACAAAATGAACTGGGCAATCCCGACACAATACTGGTTAAATTAGCCAACGGCTACAATATTGGTGTAATGATCGATAAAACCGCAGAAATTTCAAAACTGGAAGGATCAGTGGAACTAGAAAGTTTTCAAATCAGAGTTCCAAGACAGGATGAAAACTTACCAGAAATATCATTGCTGGCGACTGGTGGAACAATTGCCAGTAGGATTGATTACCAAACGGGAGGAGTAGTTATGGCTATGCAACCAGAGGAAATATTTGCATCCCTACCGGAATTATTCGATGAGGTCTCGTTTAAAAAGGTAAAATCGTTATACACTATGGGTTCAGAAGATATTTATGCAAAACAATGGAAATCCATGGCCAGAAATGCAGCCCAAGAATTAAATGAGGGCACTAGTGGTGTAGTTATCTCGCATGGTACTGATACCATG
>CAZRLL010000090.1:0-3587 GCA_964600735.1 uncultured archaeon | reverse complement strand
TTATTCATCCGCTGCGTTGAGCTTCATGTTAGGGGATTTAAATGCACCAGTTGTATTAACCGGAGCACAGCGATCTTCGGATCGTGGATCATTTGATGGTGCAATTAATCTTATTTCTGCTGTTAGGGTGGCCGCGAAAGCAGATATTGCCTGTGTGATGATTTGTATGCATGAATCCAGCAATGATGATGCCTGTCAATTATCTCGAGGAACCAAAGTTCGTAAGATGCACACATCAAGAAGGGATGCTTTTCGTACTATCAATGATATTCCGTTGGCTCGAATAACAGTTGAGGGAGAAATCGAGGAGTTAAATCCAGAAATACCTCGTAGAAATTCTAAGGAGGTAATGGTTAGGGATAAATACGAGGATAAAGTTGCACTGATCAAAACATATCCTGGAATTGATGCCGAGATAATAGATTGGTATATTGATAGAGGCATAAAGGGAATAATTTTTGAAGGTACCGGGTTGGGTCATGTTCCCACATTCCCACCTGAAGGAGAAGAACACAGGTCTTTATTCCCCAAAATTCAAAGGGCAATTGAAGAAGATATTATTGTTGGAATGACCAGCCAGTGTCTTTATGGACGGGTTCATCCATTTGTGTATCGGGCTTTACGAACCAATTACCAATTGGGAGTGTTATATCTAGAGGATATGATCCCTGAAACCGCACTAATCAAATTAGGCTGGACTCTTGGCAACTACGACGATCTGGATGAGGTGAAAGAAGTAATGATTACCAATCTTGCAGGAGAAATATCAACAAATAGCAGATATCAGGAGTTTATGGTTTAGATGAAGGTAGATATTAAAGCACCAACGACCATTGATTACGAAAAGGAGGGATTAATTGTGGGCTTAGAATTTCATCAGCAAATACATGCTCCTTATAACGAATCAGCAATACAAAAAACCCATGGATCAAAACTATTCTGTCCTTGTCCTGCATTTTTACGTGAAGATGAACCAGATATTAAAGTTATCAGGAACTTCAGAGCTGTTTCAGGAGAAACTGGTGATATTGACATCTCTGCTGCCTTCGAGAGGATGAAACAAGCCACAACCATTTATGAGGGGTATCAAGATACTACCTGTCTTATTGAACTAGATGAGGAACCAATCTTTCCCATCAACAAAGA
Organism: uncultured archaeon; assembly: GCA_964600735.1. Lineage (GTDB taxonomy): Archaea > Asgardarchaeota > Heimdallarchaeia > Heimdallarchaeales > Kariarchaeaceae > LC-2. Next base: position 2,441 of record CAZRLL010000090.1, on the reverse strand, counting down.
GGCTCTATTCAGGGCTTTGGCAATGTCAAAGAAATTGTTTGGTCTGGAATTAGTGGATGAGATCTTAATCAATCGCAAGACGATAATTGATGGCAGTAATACCTCGGGTTTTCAGCGTACTGCACAAATTGCCTATGGTAATGAAGATTCAAAAATAATGGTTGGTGATAAGGAAATCGGACTGTATCAGGCAAATATAGAGGAAGATTCAGCAAAAAATGTAGGTACGGAAGGAAAAACTAGGAAATTCAGATTGGATCGATTGGGTATTCCATTAATCGAGATTGCTACCAGTCCAGATATGAACACTCCAGAGGAAACACTGGCAACTGCCTCTCGAATTGGGGAATTACTGCGAACGACTGGTTTTGTCAAAAGAGGTCAGGGTACAATACGTCAGGATCTCAACGTATCCATAAAAAAAGGTACCCGTATTGAGATAAAAGGTGTTTCAGAATTAGAATTACTACCAACCTATGTGAATAACGAGGCAATACGTCAGTCGAGAATGATCGAATTACTCAAGATATTTAAAGAAAGGGGGTTAACAAAGCAAAAGATAAATCAAATCAAGGCGATTGAATTAACGAGTTTATTCAAAAAATGCAAGGCAAAATTTGTAAAATCTGCATTAAAAAGAAAGGAATATGTGATTGGTGCAAAATTACCACACTTAGCAGGATTACTGGCATATGAATTGCAACCAGATTATAGACTAGGAACCGAAATTTCCGAGATCAGCAAGGTGACTGCTGGGGTTGGGGGTATACTACACAGTGATGAATTACCCAAATTTGGTATATCAGAGGAAGAAATAAGTTCTGTAAAGAAAAAATTGAAAACAAAAGCAGAGGATGGATTTTTCCTAATAATTGGTTCAAAAATCTTGGGAGAAATTGCGGTGGAGGGAGTAAAGAATATATTTAACATGTGGTTGGCAAGCAAGACACTTATACCAGAAGTAAGATCACCCAAGACCAATGGTACGACCGCTTATCTGCGTCCATTACCAGGTCAGGCTAGAATGTATCCCGAAACAGATGCAAGACCCATTTCCCTTACTGCCAAGATGAAGAAAAAAATTGAAGATATTAAGTTTGAGATGCCTGAAGAAAGAACATTACGTTATATTAAAGAATTCAAATTATCAAAAGAGCTTGCCGATCAACTGGCCCTTCATCCCCAAAACAATTTATTTGAAGATATAGTGAATTCATATAATGTTAAAGCTACATTAGTTGCATCCACTTTACTTTCCAAGATGATTGATCTTCGAAGACAGGGAATAGATATAGACCGAATTGATGACACCTATTTGCACAAATTATTCTCGAGCTTTGAAAAGGGAAAGATCTCCACTGATGCAATCGAACAAATATTAATCACCATTGCCGAACGTAAAAATGAGATTTCGATTGAGGAGATTATAGAACAATTAGGTCTTGAAAGAATCGATGAAGAAGTGATCATTTCAACTATCTCTTCAATTGTTGAAGAAAATATAAAGTTGGTAAAAGAAAGAGGTATGGGTACAATGGGCACTGTAATGAGGTTGGTGATGGATGAATTAGCAGGAAAAGCTGATGGTAAACAGGTTTCCAATCTGGTAAAAAAAGAGATTCAAAAAAGAACTGCTTGAAATTGCGTTTAACTCCAAATTTAAGCGTTTTTGCTATGCGCAATTCGATATTTCAATATTATTGTTAAATCTCGGTGAAATTGCCATTCAGTTAAAAGTCAAGAGATTTGTGTATTTCTAAAAATGTCAACTTAATATACAAGGTTTTATATTCTATCAAGAGATAATTATTATAGATTATGGCCAAAGCTTCTGTTATTAAGTTACCCAATGGCATAGTGATAGAAGTATCACCTGATCTCACACCAGAACAGATTACAGCATTAGTCACAGCCGTAACTAGTGGAACATCAAGTATTAATAGCTCTGATCAAATTGAACAAACCCAAACTGGAAAAACATTTGTTCACGAGCGTACTGCAGAAGAAATATGGCAAAGTTCAAAACGGGATAGAGTTGCATTGTTCATCCGCAATTATTTCTCCGAAACATTATGGTTTAATGCCAAAGACGTGCAAGATCAACAATTGGCAGTAACAGGCAGCCTTGCATTGGGTGAGACATCAGCCATTGCCACTTATCTCACCCGACTCTTTGATGTTGGTTTATTAGATCGTAAGAAAAGCGACAAGAGAAATGTATTTTACCGAATCACTCCGAAATTACAAGTCGAGTACATTCAAATTTCAGCAGAAAAAATCATGGAATTAGCAAGTATTACTGTTTGAAATTAAACAAGTACTAATTCGAGATAGTCAGTGCCAGCCCTTTCAGTAAAGGCTGTTAATCCAATTTTGGAGCCTGAATTGCCCTGTACAACAAACTGGTAGGTCCACTTTTGATCCTCAGGACTAAATGGAGA
>CAZRLL010000089.1:0-14124 GCA_964600735.1 uncultured archaeon | reverse complement strand
TTGATTAGAAACAATAGAAATGATTGTAGTATTCATTTACATAACCTTTTTTCAATAATATTAATCTCTGGTGGATTTACATATCGATCTCGTATCTATTTGAATATTCAGAAATCACCATTGTTTAATAAAGCTGCTGCAAAGAAAAGGACAATGATCCCGAGGATCGTGTTAGCAAATGTCAACATTTTAACTCTCGATTGTAATTCAATGAACTCAGGAGAATGTTTTTCACCAGGACTGGGTGCCATTTCCTTTATTTTTGGACCAAGGGAAAAACCTACATATATTCCAATTAAAATCATTGTCGCAATGAATACTGCTTTGATTACAAATAGGATCATATAATTATCATCATAGTCGTCTGGAAAATTAAAAAACCCCGTGATAATCAGTAATACTATACTGCTCCATGTGAGTATGGCAAATTTTTTGGTATAAACGTCCATCACCTTTCCGCGATCGGGAGGTGATACTTTTTCCATCATTGGAAATACTATGTAACTAATGAATATCAGTCCACCAATCCAAGCTGCTGATGCGACAAGGTGGATCCAATCAATTAAAATATCTGCAAAGGTCATGTTATCACTTTTTGATTGTACTTACTGATTTCAAAATTTCACCAATTTAAATTGATAGATCATTTGAATAGTAAATCGGAAATGAAATTTGATTAAAAATGATTCTATTAAATAACAAGTAAAAAAGCGGAAGAACTTATTCATCATCATATTTAATCAAATTCTAACTAACTTCAAGATTTGATAAATGCATTATCAAAATGAAATTACCGTTTTGAAAAAGTAAAACTTATAGTCATCTACAATAAAAATGGAAATTAACGGCAATTGATAAATGATGGAATACGCAATTATGGATAAATGTTTAGCGGAAGCAGAGCGTTTAAGGGTTAAACTAGCTGAAATAAGAATATTTACAGTTATGGATGAGAACTTGACCATTAAGAATGGAATTATTGATCGAGCTGGAAAAAGAATTAATCGTGGAATTAATATTGGTATCATAGGCGAAGAAGGAGCAAGGGGATTTGCTACATCTGCAAAAGTTGAAGAAAAAGATATCCCGATACTTGTAGAACGCGCAGTCAGTGTTTCAAGAGCAAGTAGCTTGAAAATGAGAAAAGAAATTAAGCTAACGGAAGAACCAATAGTAAAAGATGATTATAAAACTGCTTATAAAATTGATCCATTTGCAGTCGATTTTGAAGAAAAGCTAGAAATGTTAAAGCTTTCTGATTCAGTGCTAAGAGAGAATTCACAGGTTAGAGTTGCTCAATCTGATATGGAAGCCAGAAGAATTAATTTCTATTTTGCAAATAGCGAAGGGACACAAATCCATCAAGAACAGTCATACATGGGGTGCAATGTCGCAGCTACAGCAACAGCAGCTGGAAAAGAAATCCAGCGAAGAGACCATCATGACTATCAAATGAGGGGCTTTGAATTTGCAAAAGAATTTAATTATGAAAATCAAGCAAAAAAAGTAGCTAAAGAAGCTCGGATTCTTGTAAATGAAGCAGAGAATGCACCGAATGAAAAATCTACATTTGTATTATGTCCTTATATGCTTGGTTTAACAATTCACGAAAGTACAGGACACCCTACTGAATTAGATCGCGCAATGGGTTATGAAGCTGACTTTGCTGGAACAAGTTTTCTCACCACTGATTTACTCGGTAAAGATTATAAATATGGATCTGAGTTAGTAAATCTAGTTTGTGATCCTACAATCCCAAGAAATCTTGGTCATTACAAATATGATGATGAAGGAGTGGCCGCGAAGAGATTTCATATTGTAAAAGATGGAATATTCAAGAATTACATGACTGATAGAGAAACTGCTCGGGGAGTGGGATATGAGCATTCATTTGGAAATTCTCGTATGTCTCTTTATAACCGTATTCCCCTTGTAAGAATGAGTCATCTATATCTCGAGCCAAATCCAGAAGGACCAAAAGATTTTGAAGAATTTGTCGGAGAAATTAAAAATGGAATATATGCAGCTGGTTGGAAATCACATTCAATTGACGACAAGAGGACAAATTTTCAGTTTAGTACCCAAATTGGATGGAAAATTGAAAATGGAGAATTAACGACCCCATTAAAGAATTTATGCTATAATGCCAATACTCCTGAATTTTGGGGTAGTTTAGACATGATTGCTCGTGAAAATATCACTTATGGGCATGGTCCAATTTGTGGTAAAGGTGTGCCAATGCAAGGTATGTGGATCAGCCACGGTGGTGGATGGGCTCGATTTAATGAGGTTAATGTATTTGCAGGATAAAGGTGAAAAAAATGGAATATGAAAATGAGAAAATATTGGAAATGGCTCAATTCGCGATTAATCATGCAAAATCGGGTGGAGCAGATGGATCATATGTGAATGGATCAGTTAAAAAGGCATATTCGACGAGATTTGCCAACTCTTCTATTCATCAGAATTTTGTGGATTATAGAACAGATTTAGCTATCACTATTATTAAAGGAAAGAAAAACATTGGAGTTTCAGTCAACTCATTAAACAAGAATGATATAATTGATTCAATAGATTACGCAGTTAATGCAATAGGATTATTACCTGATGATCCAGATTTTCCAGGGATATTAAATGATCCTCAAGATTACAAAAAATTAAATTTAAACGATCCAAGTATCAAAGATTTATCCGCATCTGATGTTGCTGATAAAATCGTTGCGGGAATTAACCGGGGTCATGAATACTCGAATAAAGTACAAACTGTTTCAGGGAATTTGAACCTTACCGATGGTGTGTCCATTTTCTTATCATCTGAAGGACTAGAAAATATAACTCCAGATACTAGAATAACTTCTACAATTAATATCATGTCAGAGGACAATAGTGGCGAATCCAGAAGTAATTCTGATTTCGGTCATAGAATTTTCGGGGACCTCCCTTTAGAAACAGAAGCTGAAGCCACCGCTGAAAGATCTGTGCGAGGATTGAATGCTCAGGCTATTGATGCTAAATCCTATCCTGCAATCTTAGATTTTCAAGCAGCAACAACACCATCAATTTTTACAGGAATGGCACTTTCAGCAAGATCTGTTATAGATCATCGATCATATCTAATGGATAGAATAGGTGAACAGGTTTTTACCAAAAATTTAACATTAGTTAACGATCCCCATGATCCAAGTTTCCTATCTGCATTTCCAATGGACGTTGAGGGTATAGCTAGTCAAAAATATACCCTCATTAATGGAGGTGTTGTAGAAAATTACGCTCATAGTAGGTTAACAGCTAATATAATGGGTACACGCTCAAACGGATGCGGCTTTTCTTTCTTTGGGAGGTCAATGTCATTCCCTTTTGCAATGAAAGTAAAACCAGGAATAAAATCAAGAGAAAAACTTATTTCTGAAATTTCAGATGGTTTACTTATTACTAATTTTCATTATTCTAATTTTGTAGATCCTACTAGAGGAACGCTAACTGGAATGACCAAGGATGGTCTTTTCATTATTAAAAATGGAGAGATTACCGGATCTGCAAAAAATATGCGATTTACTGATAGTATACTGAACATACTATCAAAAGCTGAAATGTCCAAAGAAGTAATTCAAACCATTCCCTTTGGCATGAGTCTTGAAGTCCCTGCGATGAAGATTGATTCAATTAATTTCACTAGTGGAACAACTCATTAATTGCAGATTTGAGACTATTAACTATATAACTATAAATTTTTTTATTTTCAATAAATGAATCAATCTGATGATTCATTAATAACTTCATACCATCTTTTAAGGTCTCTTCTTTCATGCCTTTACGACGTTCATCGTGATATTCAAGTTCAAGTAATGATTTGACTCCATCGTTTTCAGACACTCCATCGTTTATCAATTTCTTACAGTTCTCTGTCACTTTTTCTATGTATTCTTTTAAATTATCAACTTCTTTTATTGCATTTTGCCATGGACCATACCCTGGAATGATATAATCAGGATTGATTTCAATTACTTTATTTAAGGCATTTAACCAATCAATTGGAGACGCAGTAGGATCTCCTCCCCATGGGTAACTCTCACTAAAAAGATCATCACCAGCAAAAATAACATTTTCCGTTTTAAAATGAATAATTGCTGAACCACTTGTATGGCCTCCAACTTGCCAAATTTCAATTTGGTCAGAATCTTCTGGATTATATGGATTCGTTTCAAATATTGTGTTTGGTGGAGTCAAGATCAATCCATCAAATGAATCGCTATCTTCTCGATTTCTGAGTTGTTTCATAAATTCCTCTTCTTTGTATCTGTTCTTAAAATTCTCATCCATTAATTTATGACCAATTATAGGTACATCATGAAAATTCTGCGCACCTCCAGTATGATCGAAATGATAATGTGTAAGGATTACCCCCTTCAGTTTGCCTGTTTTTAACTGTTCAATCTCGATTCTGATATCTCGGCCTAATTTGGGATACATTGAAGTATCAATTAAATAATTTCCAATTTCGGTTACAATGACTCCCACATTTCCAATAGTTTTACCTTCTGTATGTGCATAAATCTTATCTGTTATTTTTTCAAATAAAGACATAAGGTATTTTTGCGATAGAATTCTAAAAGATTATGAATTATGTATCCTGAAAAAACAAGTTTTTCTCTTCTATTCAAATAAATTCCAACTCATTCATTGTCTAACTTTATACATTTTCAATGATATGATCAAAAATGAAGTTTTTCATACTCACCTTGAAAAGGATTTCCATCTCTAAATAATATCTCCCCAGGTACTAAATTGCTTATCCATGATATTGCGATAAGAGAATCAACAGCACCAATTTCACTCATACTTTGTGATATAGGATCATACCCATCCCATAATAACCCAAGTATTGATAAAAGTAGAAAATAATAAACCGGGCTAACAATTCCTATTATTATCATGATTCGATGATATTTAGAATCCATCAATCCATTAACCTGATAATAATTCAAAATAATTAGGTTTATTCACATATCTTGTCGCTAATTTTCCATCAATACTGAGATTCAATTGCTCAGCTTCAACCTAGTGCACAATGATGTGGTTTACCCAAATTTCGGAGTTCCAATCGAACCAAAAATGAACTTTTTAATTAAAATTTGCTCATTGTTACCACTTCCTCTCATAAGAGGTCATAATTACAATTTACTATTAATAAATTCATACAAATGAGCCGTAACTAGCATTTATTTTATAAAAATGAAATTGTTATGAATAAATAATAAATTGTATGATTTTGATTAGGTTAGAGTTTCAAATATTTCTATAAGTTTTTTAGTAAAAGCTATTTCCTTAAATTTTGGAAACATTACAACCGTTAACCGAAAGAGAAATCTCATTAATCAAAGCCACGCGGGAAAAAATTCTGAAGAATAAGCTAGAAGTGAGAAGATCATTTTATAATAAGATTTTTGAGATTGCTCCAGAGACGAAATCACTTTTTCGAGAAGGATTTTTGACATTTGAATCGCTGCCCGATTCATTTGAATTTATGTATCAGCATTTAGACAATTTAACTGAGGTAAAAACTGAAATAAAACGATTGGGTTTAAAGCACAAGACGTATAAGGTCAAACCAAAACATTATCCCGTTGTCAGAGAAGCATTAATTTGGACCTTTCAACAGTATTTAGGCAATGATTTTACTGTAGAATTGAGGGAAGCTTGGATAAAAATTTTTAATTATATGAGTAAAACGATGATACTTGGTGCCAAAAGAAAGTAACATCAATTCTGTTTTTATACTGAAAGGGAGTTTACTCACAAATTTTTATTCCACTGCTTCCAAATATTCAGATTTTAATAAGCCATAATACACGATATCTCCTATCACACCCTCATTCGTTTTGACTCGGTTTCTAAGATGAGCTTCTTTTTTAAAACCACATCGTTCTGCTACACGATAACTTCTTTCATTTGTTGCCTTCGTATGTATTTCGACCTTAATAGCATTTACTTCTTCAAATAAAAATGCTAAACATGCCTTTACCGCCTCCGTCACCATTCCTTTTCCCTCATAATTTTTATCTATAAAATAGCCAATTTCTAATAGTGGAAAATCCCATTTTATGGGTTCAATCCAGATTTGTCCAATAATCTCAGTGTTATCTTTCGAACAGATACAAAGAACCAATCGTTTTCGGACAATCCAGTCTGCAATTAATTTGCGAATAAAAATTTCAGAATCCTCTGTAGTTTTTATCGTTTTTACTTCACGCACCTCTTCTTCTAGATGCTCATAATTTCTTTGTAATAACTCAAAGTATGCCTTGCCATCTCCTAACTTATATGGCCTTATATGAAGTCTCTCTGTAATTATTCCATCAGGAAGTTCCAGTAAAATGGGATCACTCATTAATTCAAATAATTTTTTATCTCTATATTAAATGTACAATTGAAATGTAAGCTGATTATCTGAAACTAGATTTTAAATCGCTTTGAATAAAGTTTTGATCTGATTATAATTAAACTATATCAAAATCCAACCAATATATCATTGAGTAAAAATGTTTATTGTGCGATCTTGGTATAATTGGAGTCTAGTATAAAAACATTATTAGGATTGATATTTCAATGAAGTAGTGAAACGATTACCTTAAAGATTGATATGACCAAAATTAACTGAGTAGAGAAATTTTTCATGATAAAACCAAATCTCGAAAATTACCCATTATCCATTAAAAGGGAAAATGAAGGGAGAGAAGAGGTTTTACTGGACATTACTTATCGACGTAGAGCACACAATAATCAAGAACGAGCAGAAATTATTCTTTACACCCGTGGGGGAAAGAGGTCACGAAATAGATATTTTGTAAATAATTTTTTACCCTATATCTACGTTGATTGTAATGAATCGGAACTTTCACAAATAATCCATAAAAATCAAATGCTAAGCACTTGGATTGTATCTACAGAACAAGTCCAAAAAACTATGTACAATGGTGGGAAAAAAATTGATCTATTCAAGATTTATGGGAGGCAACCTTGGCTTGTTCCTTCTATTCGATCAATTTTTAGTCAACAGGATATTAAGTATTACGAAGCTGATATTCCTTTTACGCATCGATTTATGATTGATATGGATCTTGTAGGATTGCAGGGAATAAGACTCGGAGAGAATTTATCAAAAGTTTCAATAAAAAGTCTAGACAATATAGAATTCAATCCTAGGGTTACCAGTATAGATATAGAAATTGACAGCTCAATCAGCAAAGACGAAGGCAATATCTCATTTAAAACTCTAATTGAGGAGGCTAATAGACGAATAACTGCCCTTGGATTCTGCTGGAATAGAGACGATGGGAGTGAAGATTATAAATTATTTCTGTTAGACAAAGATGAAGATAATGCTGAACGAGAAATGATATCTCAAATCTTCGAATTTTTATGGAAGGATATCGACCCGGACGTAATAATCACTTACAATGGGGATAATTTTGATTTTCCATATCTAATTAAACGAATGGAGATCTTGAATTTACCTGCAACATTATTATCACCTTATGGGGATCAAGAACCCATACCACCTGGCTATGGTAATGGTTGGAAAATTCCAGGCGTTTTAGTTTTTGACCTCTACAAGAGAACAAGGTGGATGTATACTGCGGATGGCAGAAAAACTTTGGGTTCAATTGCAAATGAGTTATTAAAGATATCAAAAGTCGAAATTCTTATTGATCATGGCAAATTATGGAAAAACTCACTAACATCTGAGGATCAAAAGAGTATGCTCCAAGAATACCTCAAAAGAGATGTTGAATTGACATACAGGCTATGGAATGCCATGAATATGCCTGAATGGTTGGAAGTTATCAAGATCTCAGGAGGTCCTCCAGGTGATGGAATGTATTTCACGGAAAGACAAACAGGAGAATTCCTTGTATTTCATACCATGTTCCAGAACAATATTCTCATCCCTCCAGCACCAACACCTGACCAGCGCAAACAGCGTAAAAAAGATCGTGTGAGTGCGAAGGGTGGTTTGGTACTTGATCCGAGCAGAGATCTATCAAATGCGGTGATCATATGTGATTTTACTAGTATGTACCCCAGTATAATTGTTGCCCATAACGTCGGAGCGGAATCATTTAAGAGTATGAAGGGAGATCCAAAATTTCGGTTCAGAGATTTTTCCAAAACATCAATGGCTATCATGCAGGAACAAATACTGAATAAACGAATCAAAGTAAAAGAACAATTACAAGATACAACTCTTAATGAGAAAACTCGCAAGAAACTACTAGGATATAATTGGGCCATTAAACTCGTAGCAAATTCCACTTATGGTGGATATAATTATATTGGTAGCAGATTTTATAATACTGCCCTAGCCCAGACTATCACAGCGATTGGCAGAAATTATCTTTTACAGCTTTCTGAAAAGGTTAAAGAGTTTGGACCTGGTTATGAGACAATTTATGGAGATACAGACTCTGTTTTTATCGAATCCCCTCTTAATGACAAAATAGAACAATTATGGAATTTAACAAAGGAAAATTCATTGAATATTGAGAAACTTCTTCCTGAGGTTGGAGAACTACTCAAATTTCTTACTAATATGTTACCAGAGCAAATGAGATTAGAATTGCAGGATATTGCTTATCGTATCATTTTCCATAAGGGAGCCAAAAAACGGTATGCTTATGTTTCTGCAATCACCAAAAATATCAATATTCTTGGTTTTGAAGCAATCAGACATGATTGGTCCCCGTTTGCCAAGAATGTTCAGAAGAAAGCTTTTGACATGATATTACACACTGGAGATTTAATAAAAACCAAAAAAGAGATAATATCTTATATTCAGAGTGAAATCGCAGTAACTGGGGAATCTCTGAAGAAGTTGGTCACAACCTTTGGACCAGTTAAGAAAAAACCTCAAAAATATAAATCAAAAACACCAGCAGTTTCCGCATTCCTGCACTATAATAAGACTAAAAATCTTGATCATGAAAAGGAGTCTCGCAGGATTGACTACTTCCCATTTATTGTCACAAGTGGAAGTGGCCCCCTCAAAAATAGATCACGACATCCTGATTTTGTGGACTGGAAGGATGTGGATCTTGATTATTATATTGATGAGGCTTTGAGAACGATTAATAGATTTAACCTTAATATCACCTTGAATGAGATTAAGGGGATCAAATACAAACGTTTGATTGATTTTTTCCAAGAGGAAACTAAATAAGATTGAGTGAAACACTCAATTAGTTGTAAGACCTTTAAGGAATGATGTCTAAAGTTGTCAAGATTAGAAAAGGAATGCTGTAGAGAATCCTGATTAATATTTTTTTAAAAATAATGGATTATTTTTAATATTACAGAGTCATTCAATCGTCATCTTCACAAATATCCTATCATTACTTAATATGTGTCTGACATAATAATTAGAACTGGGAATAAAGGAGATATCGATGATATAATTGAGCTTCTGAAATATTTAGATTGGCATTCTACCATCACACAAAGTCCTATAAAAGAAATTAAAAGCCAATTTAACCTATTGTTTGACGATTATCAATCTTTAAATCATGAGATTTTTGTTGCTGTTAGTAACAATAAGGTTGTGGGATATATTACAGTTCACTGGTTTCCGTTTCTTATTTTAAATGGGCGAGAGGGGCATATATCTGAGTTATTTGTTCACAATAATTTTACTGGTAAAGGTATTGGTACGTCTCTTTTGAATTATGTCAAATCTTTCGCTATTAAAATGGGATGTTCTCGATTGACCCTCGTCAATAGAAAACAACGAGCATCATATCAAAACGGTTTTTATATTAAAAAAGGTTGGAAAGAAAGAGATTGGATGGCAAATTTTGTTCTTTATTTAAAGTGAGCCAAATCAAGGTTTTTGTAAGCCTTAAGAGTGAAAATTTAATCTGTATCAATTGAATAATATCAAGGAATGGAGCATATACATTGTTTAAATCATTTCAAGTGATCAAAGAAAAATATGATCTATGATCAATTAGACTTAACTTAAACAAATGATACCTGAAATTACTTTTAATTTCCGTATATTTTTTGAACTTTGATGGGGATTTTAATTCTCTTTTCTTTATCATTTCTATAAGGGTATTTTTCCTCCCCTAGGTATTTGAGAGCTAACAGGTCGATGTGTGTTTCGGCTTCTGGCCCCATGATCAAGCTCGTTACACTTCCTTTAATTCCCAAGTACCTATATGGATTGTCAGGATCCATGATACATAGGGCAATTTTGTCTCCAATTTGGATATTATTCGATTTTACCCTACCAGTTGCAGTATTGATATTTAGAATATTATTCGATAAATCATTTTCCGATAGATCAAACCACAAGGGAGTAACGTGAGGATCCCCATTTTTTCTTGTGATGGCAACCTGTGCAAAGCTTTTTTTCTCAAATAACAAATCTCTGTATTCTTCTAATTCTTTCACGAATTCCCTAACAATTTGGGTAAAAAAAGAGTTTCCTTATGCCTAGTTTTTAAAATCATATTCTTCATTTGAGGTTTTATTTTCTCAACGAATAAAAACAATTGATGAAGATAACAAATTCGCATTGATTCAATTTCTTTTAGCTAGGATCCACAATGAATAGTATAATTATTATAATTTTAGCTTCCCATAAGTGGAATTAACCACAACAGATTTTCAGTATCATCTTTTGAAAGATTTTTCAGTCCAATCAAAAATAGTATTAATCCTAAATAATGCAAAATATAACCAATGGACTATCATAAATATTATTTCTCATGATCTGTAATAAACTTCATCTAAATAGACTATATAGAATAAATATCTGAATTATACTAAATTAAAAAAGTTTACTTATCTACTTTCAATGATCAAATGGCATGCGTATTATTGGTTTTAATTAAACAGTAAAATCATCGGTTAAAGATCTTTTATGTTTCAAGCAAAATAAGTATTTTCATTGAATTCAAATGATAGCTTTAGGCCTGCTTTTAGAAAAATTTCATGTTCGGACTCAAAAGCATTCTTTCCGATATAATAGTTTATTTGATCGAATTTCCACATTTCGTTCATCCAAGCTATCAGTGTTTTTAGAAAATTAATTTCAAAGTCCTTCCCTGAATAATCAGGTCGTAGCCAATAGGTAAGGAAAGCGACATAATCTGTTGAAAGATCATTCTGTTGGTAATACTTAATCATATCCTCTCCGGGTCTATTTATATAAATACAACCTAGACAAATTTGATCTTTTGGATTCATCACGGTTAAGGTAAATTGTTTTCTTTCCAGATGTTCTTTTTCATGTCTTTCCAGATCAGTTAGATTTTCTTTGAGAGTGAACCCCTCTTTGGGCCATTGACCATCAGAAATTCTAAGCAGTCTCGTTCTTGTCGCAAGTACCGCTTCATAATCCTTTTCCACATCTGTTGCCAATAGTGGTCGTAATTTGAAATGTTCAGTTATCAATTGTTTTGGGATTGATTCATTTATAGGATAAAACGCCATACCCATCATTAAAAATTTCAGAATATAAATTTATAACATCATAATTCATTTAATTTCCAATAAATTCTAATTTTAAGGTTTAATTATTTACGGAATAGCAATTATCGCTTCAATTTCGATATGAACATCCCTCAATAGTGGACCGACTTGTATTGTAGATCTTGCAGGAGGGTTGATAGGGAAGTATTCTGCATAAACAGCATTAAATCTAGGAAATAATTTCATATTTGTTAAAAAAACTGTCACTTTTGTAGTATTTTCGAGTGATGTACCTGCTGCTTTGGCAACGGCAGTTAGATTATCAAGAGTTTGACGAGTTTCGTCCTCAATTGATGCATTACGCAATTCACCAGTCATCGGATCCACCGGAACTTGACCTGCAGTAAAAAGTAAATTGCCAAATTTAATTCCTTGAGAGTAATGACCTCCAGGTGGAGTTCCTTTTTTCGTCGAGATTACATTTATCGTCATAGGTATTATCTTGTGATCTTTTTTTTTGAAATATATTTCCTTTTTGCTCTATCATTAAAGGTTGATGAGAAATTCTGATAATCAGCACAAATTGTTGCATGATTATAACTGTGATTTCTTGTTTTGAGTATCCATCTTATTTTATTAAATTTATGAATTAGTTCATGTTTCAAAATTATCATTCATTGTGAATATGACTATTTCAAATTATTTTCAAATTCCTTTCTATTAAATTCAAATATCTCAAATGTCGATAATTCTTTATATCCCAGAATATCATTTATATTTAACATATGCTCATTTGAATGAGCATTTTCAGTGACCCAGTATTCGACTGATTTACTTCTTTCATCGTTTAGTAATTTTGATAAAATTTGGTACTTGAGGGTCAGCCCCAATCGATTTCCACGATGTTCTGATAAAACACCCGTATCCCATTGTTGGCTTAATTCTGGAATATCATTTTCCAGAGCAGTTTCCGATAATGCAATTGGTTTACCTGTTTCCCTATGAACAGCTACAAATGTCCAAATAGTTCTCCCAAGTTCATCTAAATCATTAAAATACGATAGATAATGCTCCTCCGTCATCACTGTATCCTCCCAGCTTCCATCTTCTCGGGGCATGTCGTTCCAAATTCGCTCAACCATTTTTATATAACTTGAAAAATCGATTTCAGGCACTTCTGCAAATTTCACATTCTCAACATAATAGATATCATATCCTTTGTCATTTGCTGTTATTTTCAATTTATTTGCTTCTTCCAGAACATCATCGGGATTAAATTCCTTGATTAGACTGGCACTCGATCGATCTGATAAGACATTTTTCCCCCCATTTTTTTCTAAATGTTCCCTAAGTTTAAATAACGGATTACTAGCTTCTGCAGATTTATATTTACGAATTGAAGTACTCATTACAGTGATATTATCTGGTATGTATTCTATTAAAGTTTCAAGTATTCTCTTGGCTATACCTTGATTACGATATTCGGGCTGTACATAGACATGAAAACTGCTTCGATCCAGGTTATCCAAACCTGTATTAATTCCAAGTGTAGCATATCCTAGGATTGCCCCTTTATTATCTTGGGCAATAAACCATATTATTCTATAGGTTGGTTTATCGGGTAATACTAAATCTTTCATCATATAATCAATAGAATTTACAGGAAGGGGAATATGTCTCTCCAAGTTCCTCTCTCTGATTATTCTTGCTAGCTTGTAGAGTAAATTTTTATTAATTTCCTTCGGATCAATATTCGAACAAGATATATGCATTTGATTTGTCATATTTTACCAGAAATAAGTCAATTATAAAAATAAATAGAATACTAATCAAAATCTCTTAACCGATAATTTGTTTTTACTACAATCCTAGGATGCAACAAAATGACTACCGAATGGAATCCCACTGAAGATCGATTGAATATATTATTACATTTTTGAACCAAATACATATTATCAATTTTCATCAACATTATTTAAAAGAATAGCGTTAATCCAGATAATTCCTTAGTAAAATCTAAATAATGAATCGTATTTTTTAATACATAGGAGTAAATCATGGCAACATATTCGATCGTTATAAACGAGGAAATTAATAATTCTCTAAAACGAATTGCTGATGCGGCAAAAATCTCTATGGAGGATCTAATATACGACTTGATCGATCATAAATTAGAGGAGAGTTTTGTAACTTTGGCTATTATACAATACAAAAAAGGAAAACTCAAGGCAAGAGAAGCATGGAAACTTAGTGGATTAAGCTACAAAGATTTTCAAACACAAGCACTGTTATCTGCAATTGAATAAATTATTACATAATATTTTGATATTTTAAATGGAACTCTGATAAAATGCAAAGTATCAACAGAATGAATATATTGATAAATCATAAAAATAATAAATTTGTGATGAAATTAAAAATTGATCTTATCACTATTGTAACTGATAATATGGATGAATTGATCAAATTTTACCAGGGAATTCTTGGGTTTGAAGTAAAACTTCAATTAGAAAATTATGTAGAATTCAATAATAAGGGGATTATGAACAGTTTACAATAAATTGAACAAAATTATACAAACCTAGACAATTCTAGTGAAATTCATGGAATGATGGAATTGAAAGAAGGCACAATCCTCCTAAAAAGAGCTCA
>CAZRLL010000088.1:0-14141 GCA_964600735.1 uncultured archaeon | reverse complement strand
CATTCACTATCAATACTTACATTGATAATCAAAAAAGTGTGTGTCTTTCACCCCTTCTTCGTTTCATCTTTCTAGATTGCTGAATATAGCGTTTATTAGCGCGTCCTGCGCAGGAATTCCCCAATAATAGAGCTCAAAGAGGTCAATTCTCCCCCTCTTTTGTTCTTGAGATATAATCTCTAAAAAGGTTTAAATCTGATTCGATCTCTAATTACTGATTGCAAAAGAAACCAAAGATGCAAGACTAGTTTAAATCATAGGGGTGAAAGACACAAAAAAAAGTTAACTTTTTCTTGGTAAGAATCTTAACTCTAACGACTCTTATTCCTACCGGACTGATCATCCAATCATTACTCGATTGTTTTACAACATCCGAGGATGGAAATATTGCAACAACCTCAATATCATTATTATATATAAATTGTAGATTATAGAAATTTCATATTCTCAGTGATATATAATATTAAATCTATAATTATTGATATGGGTGATTCAATTCAATCTGCTTTGATAATCATGGATAAAACCATTTTTAAAAAAAAGGTTGAAGTTCAAAAAGCACGTACACTACAGTTGATTAAGAAAATTAGTATAATGCTAAGTCTAAAATGCGAAGTTGAAAATGAATCTGGAGGTACGATTATTACTACGCTCTCTTGTCCGGAGCTACCAAATGGCAAGGGTCAAATGATAAAACATCGAACTAGAATAAATGTAGCTTTGAATATAATTGAGATCATACAGAAATTAAATTTTAAATTCTAATCGTTTTGTTTTTAAGTCCTTAAATCTGAATTTATAACTTGATCCAGTAATGTGTTCATTGAAACCTATTATATTTGTTGTTGTAAAATATCGATACTATATTGTATTGAAATGTTAAATTTATGTATTATCTCTTCCAAAAGTGGAGTTCTTGAATGTTCAAGAAAATAATCATAAATAAATTTTCTTAATTGTTTTAATCCTTGCTCATAACAGTTTTGAGATAACTAGCAAAGTATTTGAATATATGATAATTTAATTGAAATATTGATGAATACCAAAGAAAACCAACCAAAAATCACTATAAATAATATTGAAAGCGCAGAAATCATAGCCGGGTTAAAGTTTAAGGATGAAGATAGGAATCTACTGCTGGAAGGTGTAAATGGGTATCTGAATAATTATAAAAAGCTAAGAGACATAGTTATATCAAACGATATTTCCCCCAGTCAATACTTTTCACCAATATTACCAGGAATGGAAATTATCATTGAAAATAAACCAATTCAAACAACTTCTGTCACAAAAATAGAAAAACCTGAAGATCTTGAAGAACTGGCATTTTGGTCAATTTTAGAATTAGCTTACTTGATAAAAAATCAAAAAATTACCTCTGT
The DNA here is from genome assembly GCA_964600735.1 of uncultured archaeon. GTDB lineage: Archaea > Asgardarchaeota > Heimdallarchaeia > Heimdallarchaeales > Kariarchaeaceae > LC-2. The sequence continues at coordinate 12,759 of CAZRLL010000088.1, read as the reverse complement.
TGAGTTAACAAAGGTATATTTGGGGAGATTAAAAAGATATGATTCAATTCTGGAATGTACAATTACAATTACAGAGGAATTAGCAATGAAACAAGCGGAAATTGCAGATCAAGAAATAAAAAATGGGAATTATCGGGGATTGTTACATGGGATCCCGTATGGTTTAAAAGATCTATTTGCAATTCCAAATTATCCCACTACATGGGGTGCTACACCATTTAAAGATCAGATGATTGATGAAATTGCAACAATAGCGAAAAAATTAGAAGATGCCGGAGCAGTACTAATAGCTAAATTAACTCTGGGTGCCCTTGCTTGGGGAGATGTATGGTTTGGAGGTCAAACGAAATCGCCTTGGAATACAGATGAAGGGTCAAGTGGATCCTCTGCTGGTTCATCAGCCGCTGTTGCCTCTGGATTAGTGGGTTTTGCTATTGGAACAGAAACATATGGGTCCATTATTTCACCTTCAACACGTTGTGGTGTTACCGGGTTAAGACCAACTTTTGGTAGAATCAGTCGACATGGGGCAATGGCATTATGCTGGTCAATGGATAAAATTGGCCCTATATGTCGAACAGTGGAAGATTGTGCCATTATCCTTGATATTATCCAAGGGCCTGATGGTAAAGATCTATCAGTTCATGATATACCATTTAATTGGGACTTCTCTCTAAATTTACATGATATCCGAATCGGATATATAGAAAGTGCTTTTGAGGAGGAGCGAGAAAATTTAATTCATGACTTACAATCTTTAGAAGTTTTGCGAAATCTAGGTTGTGATCTTATTCCGGTCAAATTACCAAAAATACCAAGTAGTAATTTATCTGTTATTCTGGCTGCAGAAGCAGCAACTGCCTTTGATGAATTAACGATAAGTAAACGGGACAGTGAGTTAGTTCGTCAAGTAAAAGATGCTTGGCCAAATGTATTCAGACAGGCACGTTTTATCCCAGCAGTGGAATATATCAAAGCAAATCGCGTAAGAACCTTGTTAATGTATGACATGAAGGATATATTTGATAAAATTGATGTGTATATTGCTCCATCATCTCACGAAAATCTATTATTAACCAATTTAACTGGTCACCCAGCAGTAGTAGTTCCCAATGGTTTCAGGGAGAATGGATTACCAACAAGTATCACTTTTACTGGCAATTTATTTAGAGAAGATCAAGTTCTCATAGTTGCAAAAGCATATCAAGATAAAACTAATTTTCATAATCGACGTCCAGTAGTTGCAATTAAAGAAAATTAATTGAATTATTTCAATGCGAAAATCAATTCTTTATCACATTTAGATAATAGTTATATTTCAATTAGATGGCTCATCTTATAGATGATTCAACAGAAGAAATTACAAGATAAGTAGATAATATTTTCAAAAATACTCAAATGATTTAGAAGATGAGATTCAATTTAAACATTGAAATAATTCTAGGAATTATATGGCTAAATTACCATCGATCGATCAATTTCAAAACGATCTCACAGAATTTGAGAGATTTAACAACACCGGTTGGGATTATTTAATCTCTTTCTTATTGTTATTTATCTATCTAATCATATTTTACATAATCAAGGGAATTTTTGTCAAAAGGTTGAAAAATTTTGATGTTGAAGATGAAAGATTCGAAAGGGTAAGACAGGTTGGGAGGGCATTAGACGAAGGTATTAACTTATTTTTGGGAATTGTAATAAGTATAAACTATGCCTTAAAAACATTAACACTAACAAGTGAAGTGGATTTTATTCTTACACTTGTTTTTCTGGGTTTAGTTGCTTATTATGTGTTTAAAATTTTAACCGAAATTGTGAATGAGGGAGCAGATTATTATATTGATAGTAATCCTGATTTGAAACACATAATTCCATTTTTTAGATTAGTTACAAAAGCCTTTGTAACAATAGCGGTTGCACTTTGGTACTTCTCTGCATTAGGGATAAACATTACCGCATACCTTGCTGGCCTTTCTATATTGGCACTTGCTATTGCATTTGCTCTGCAGAATTTGATCGCTGATTTCTTTGCTTCACTCGTACTTTATTTTGATAAACCCTTCAAAGTAGGTGATTCAATAAAAGTAGGTTCAGATTCAGGTAAAGTAATTAAAATTGGTATCCGATCCACTCATATTAGAACCGGAGATGGACACTTGTTAGTTATGTCCAATCGCGAACTTTCAAATAAAAGAATAAATAATATGTCTGATATGGAGAAACGAAGAGTAATTTTGGATTTAGGAATGGATCGTAACACATCTGTTGCAAAATTGAAGAAAATACCCCAATGGATAGAAGCAATTGTAAAAAAGGTTGAGAATACAGAATTCGGAAGAGCACACCTAACAACAATTGGAAAAAATAGTTGGGATTATCAATTAATGTATCATATTACAACCTCAAATTACACGACTTTCTTGGATGCTCAGCAGGAGGTAAATCTAGCAATTTTAGCAAAACTAGAAAATGAAGATGTCAAAATTAGAAAATGAAGAAGTAAACATCCCATATCCAACACAATTATTATATATATTATAACATATTCAACTTATTCTGTGAAATTCATCGCGATATCAGATGCCCATATTGGGGGAAAATTTAATGAAGAAATGTTCCTTAGGGGTGTAGATCTTGTTAATAAAACAAAAGCTGATTACTTTATATTTTGTGGAGATCTCACAGATCAGGGGACTGTGGCGGAATATGAGCTCGCGAAGAACAAATATTTACCATTATTTAAGAAAGAAATACTCATGGTTCCAGGCAATCATGATGCTAAAAATGTAGGGGACTTAATCTGGGAACAGGAGATCGGACCCAGATACTTTGAACATACGGATGAACCAAATCGAGTGAGGATACTTGGTCTAGATTCGAATGAACCTGATCAGAATACCGGACGAATGGGTGGAAAGGCAATCGATAGAATTTATCAAGAATTTCAGGATTTAGATGAGGACTGGATGAAAGTTCTTGTATTTCATCATCAGACTTTACCTATTAAATATACAGGGAGAGAAAGAAGTGCGTTAGTTGATGCTGGGGATACAATAAAAGCGATTATGGACTGTAATATTGATCTTGTATTAAATGGGCATCGACATATTTCTAATGTCTATCGGTTAACTGATGGAGAGATAAATACTCTTGTTGTAAATGTGGGAACAATTTCCTGCAAAAAAACCCGTTATCATGAAGAATATTCTGTGACTGCAATTGAGATCGACAAAAAACAAACCACGGCTAAGGTTGATATACAACATTTAAATCAAGAAAAACCTGTTTGGGAGCCAAAATTCAATGAGTCTATTTTATATTTAGGGAAACCAAAAAAGATAGGAAAAAGATTGAGTACAATCGTTCACATTGGTAATACTGACGTTTCAGAAACTGGTTTTGATCTGGAAAATTTTTCCAAAGCATCATCGATGATTAATCAAATCGATTGTGATTTGGTTATCCATACTGGTGATATTACGCATGGATCTTATCGGACTGAATTTGAATTAGCTAAAACATTGCTATCTCAGATTCAAAAACCTATGATTGTGGTTCCTGGACCTAGAGATTTCTTCCCGTTAGGAGCCGAACTATTCCCATTATATTTTGGAGATGAGAATCCCTTATTTGAGAATGATAATTTAAAAGTGATGGGCTTCAATAGCTGTATTTTGGATGAGAGGATTGGAAGATTAGGTAGGAGCAAAAGCACCCAAATTGTGAAAAAATTACATCACGAGAAAAAAATTGGAATAATCGCATTCCACCACACCTTGATTCCTTTACCAAGATCAAAACACGAATCTGAACTTCAGGACGCTGGTGATGTGTTGGCAAATCTAGTAGAACACCATATAAATATGGTCTTAACTGGTGCAAAAAATCGGTCTGGTTGTTGGCAGGTGGATGATACAGTATTTGTCAATGCTGGAACTTTATCCAGCTATAATATTGTCTCGTCAAAAGGAAATTCGTTTAACATTATCAACTCCTTTGAAACAGAAAAGGGTATCTATCATAAGGTAGATGAGTATTTTATTGAGAATATGGATATGGAAACGATCGGTGCGTTTCATGTAAGAAATGTATATTGACATTATTATTGATTAATTAAACTTCGAAAATTGACTAACCCATTACTGATAATTCATAAATCACCACTAAAAGAGAGTCAGAATGGAGAAATGGAAACAATCGGTAGATTTAATGGAAGAAATGTACCTTAACAATATAGTTTATTTATAAACTAGATCGGCTGGTCGTTAATTACCCACGAATTATTATTTAATAGTGCAATTAACATGATCTGTTTCCAACTCAAACAGATTTATTTTGGGTAGCCAAACCGATAAAACTGATTATATGTCTGACCTAAATGTTGAGTTTACATTCAAAATTCTGCTCCTAGGAGATGGTGGAGTGGGAAAGACTTCACTTGTTAATAGATTCATTCAGGACAAATTTACCAGGGAATACATTCACACCATTGGGATGCAACCTTCATCTAAATATTTGATGGTTAAAAACACAAATGTTTGTTTATCTATTTTTGATATTGCTGGAGACGAATCATTCAAAAGGTTAAGAGAGTTATTTTATAAAGGATCAAAAGGTGCATTGATTACTTTTGACTTAACACAGAGATCTTCTTTTGAAAATGTAAAATCTTGGTATAAGGAAGCAAAAAATAAGTCCAAGAATCAGATGTTTATTCTTATAGGGAATAAGAGTGATCTTTCTGATAGAGTAATATCGGGTGAGGAAGCAAAAGAACTGGCAAAAAAACTCAAATGTGCGGACTACATAGAAACATCAGCACTAACGGGGGATTATGTCGATGATGCTTTTCACTTATTAGGTGAAACTGTCTTAAATAATGTATTGGCTTGAGATTTTCTATGGATGGAGAATATCACATGAAAAATTAGATAATAACATGATTTTCGAGAGCGAATTTTTTAAGAATGCGATTTTCGGCTCTTCTTAGTCTTTCCTGCATGGCAACCCTTTTGATCCCAAGTTCTGTTGCAATTTCTTCTAATTTTACCTTATGCGGTATTTCATAATAACCTCGGTAAAATGCTAATTTAAATGCTTCATTTTGTTTTTCTGTTAATATCATTTCTGGTTTATCATATGGGATCGATGAGGATCGCAGAACTTTAACATCGGAAAATCTTTTCTTCAAATTCTGCATAAGCTGTCGAAATTGCTCTGCAGATGGTGAGAAGATAGTGTGATACTGATAACCTTTCTGAATAATTATTGGGAGTTGAGTCATATTTCCTGTTTCAAGAATTGTATCGTGAATTGAAGGAGATCCCAAATTATGTACCACTTTAGTCCAAACGATGTTTTCGGACCGATGTGTAACAATTACTTCACTAATGTTCCGAGAATGTTTTAAACTTGTAATATACTTTTCAATCTCGCCGGTCTGATTCTTATCGTTCTCGATTATTCCAAAACCATTATCCCCATTAATTGCTACAACAGAAATCTTTACCTTGATTTTCTTGGTTAAATCGCAGGAATAGTAATCTTTAGAACTAACTCGCAATTTACTTTGAATCATGAAACCTGATTAAATCTAGTATATATAAGCCCGTCTTTTGATGGATATAACTTTATACAAGATAAAAACAGTTGTATAATTGTACGAAGAGTTAGTGAGCAATGAAATTCAATCTAACAAGGTCACATATGATAGCAATATTACAGGCAATCCTAGTTACAATTTTATGGTCCTCTTCTTTTGTAATCATTAAATACGGATTGGAGGGCTTATCACCCATTATATTTGCTGGAATGAGGTATTCTGCAGCTTCCGTGATACTGATTGCTGCTGTACTAGTGTCTCCTAAATACAGAGATGAAGTCAGTAATTTAACCTCTGGCTGGTGGTTAAAGCTGCTTTTTTATGGACTAATATTCTATACGTTTACTCAGGGCTTGATGTTTATCGGGCTATCCCTCTTACCAGCAATTACTGTTAGTTTTGTATTAAATTTTACGCTCATATTTGTACTAATCTTGGCAACGTTCGTTCTCAAGGAAATTCCAAATAAGAAACAGATCATTATAGTAATCTTTGCATTTCTAGGTGGTGTAATCTATTTTTATCCTCTTGATGTAATTGACGAATCAAAGACTGGCTTGTTAATCATTACATTAGCGATGCTATTCAATGCCATTGCCTCGATCTATGGTAGATACATAAATAGGTCCAGGTTACAAAGTCCATTAACCATAACTGCAATTAGTATGGGTGCTGGATCATTGATTTTACTGATATGGGGGGTCATTGCCGAAGGACTTCCGAATTTAAAAATTATTGATATTGTCTATATTCTGTGGCTTTCACTGCTCAACACCGCACTTGCATTTACCTTATGGAATAAAGCAATGCAAAACCTACAAGCCACAGAGATAACCATAATCAATGGATTAATGCTGCCTGAGATAACAATCCTCGCCATTCTCTTTCTTGATGAATATCCATCAATATTAGACTGGTTTGGGATAATTATCATAACAATGAGTGCATTTCTTATTCAATTTTTTAGATCGCCAGTGAATAGCAATCAATAATTAATCGATTTGTACATTTCCTGTAATCTGCCATGGCTAACTGGTGCGAAATCAAGAAATAAGACAAGGATAGCATTATAAAGGATTTGTCATATAATAAGGCCCATACTCATTTTGATTTTCGTTTCACCGGTTCTCCAAGAAGTCCTAAGATATTTGATATGATATTAATATCGCATTATCGTCAAATACTAATTATATTAACCGTTTTTGATAATTTTTAATAGTCTAAGACCCACGATTGAGTAATACGGTATAAATGACAGAGCAACCATTTTTTGGTATACTTGAAAAGATATGTTTTTCAATAGTATAACATTGGGCTTTCCCCAAACTAAAACCCAAGTAACAAACATTATAAAAAATGCAAACAATGGATCAAGATACCATGTTCTAAATTGTTTATACTCTGATTCTCTACCTAAGAAAACTACACCTAATGCCCAGAAAAGAGATGTAAATCCAATCATCATCATTAAAGTGGTTGCAAAATCTCCATGTGCATCTAAATCTTTTGCCATATCATAAACTCCAACCCCGATCAGAAGAGGGCCAATTGAAAGGCCTGTAATTCCACTAATCAAGAGAAAAATGTTATTGTTGTTATTATCCTTTAAAACAGAATAAGCAGCAATAAAAAAAGGAATTATTAGCAAGCCGCAAATGTAGAGTGTTACATTGAAAATTTCTGGATATGGTGCTGCTGATACAAAAGCATTTGTTTCTGGAAAAAACGTGTCTTGACGTATTCCTAGATCTGAAAAAGAATTACCTGAAAAGCTGTAATTTGGATATAAAATTATTGCAATAATATTTCCTAAGGCAAATGTAATTGCACCAGCAATCATTGAATATATACTGTATAATTGAAATTTATACAATTTTTTATTATCCATATTCTTTTTAATATTATTAATAATTAAATCTATTTCGCCTTGTGGGGTGTTGATTTATATTCATTAATCAATCCAGTCATTTTTCAAAATGATCAGAGATGGACATTCAATTATAAATAGACAATATTCTCATTTCCTGATCTTTCTATATCAACTTAAATCTAAACGCAGACCAAGTTTTATCAATCGATACCATTGATACTCCTTTTAAATTGACAGCGGAAGCATATTTGTATATTTTATCTCGATTTATATCAGATTTTATTTTTGATGATTCCTTGGGATAGGTTATCCAAACAAGACTTTCTGATTTTAGCAAAGATTTCATTTGGTGTAAATATTTCTCAAGCTCAATTTGAGATTTTACAAATAACTGTATCAAATCGAACTTACCGGTTGTTGAATCAGTTATTTCAATATTTTCAGGGATTGGACCTAGCAGGTTTTTGTAATTTTCAGGTTCATTAAGAAGTAATATCCTGTATCCTTTTTTAATCTGTAATTTTTGTGATAATGGTTTTGTAGACATAAGTCCCAATTAAAAGAAATAATCAAATATTTTCTCATTTGTATTGTGTAAAGAATCAAAAATTTTAATTTTATAATGACGTCCTATCATCTTCTTATATACTAAATGCAAGTAAATGTTTATTGCCAATATTCACACGATTTAGATACTTCTTAGCAACCATCTCACACTCTTTGACCTGTTTTTGTGGTGTAATTGGGAGATCATTCATAACGAAGTCTGGGTGAAAAATCAATAGAGAATACGGTAAATTCGGATCCAAATCAGCTAAAAACTTGGCAATTTCTTCGACTTCTTCAGTATCAACATAATAAGGAATCAAAAGTGTGGAAAATCCCAGCATAGGGTTTTCAGAGGAGCGATGTTCCCAATGCTTATCATAAATATTGGTAATGTTACTAAGCACTCTTTTGTTATCCATACCGGTTAATGCAGTGTGAATAACCGGATCCCATGCTTTCACATCAAATTTGATATTCCCCCCACTATCACAAGAATATTGAGCAGCTCTTATCGCTAAATTTGGATTAGCATCCCCATTCCATTCGTAACAAAATCGAACAATATGATCATCACTCTTTTCTTCTAATAATTGTTTTTGAGCCTTAAATGTAAAAGACATTTGAGGTTCTGGTGAGCCACCAAACCAGCACCAACAGCTAATTTTTGGATTATTAATTGTTGATTGGACAATATCATCAATGGATGTCAATTTTGCACTTTTAAGATCCTTATGTTGCCAGTTTTGGCAAAACAGACAATTGAATGAACAACCGTAAAAAAATAGGGCCATATTGTAATATCCAGTCTCTGGACCAGGTTCATTAGCCCACTTGGGATAACCACATCCAGTACCAGCTGGACAAAACCATGCATTACAGCAATTTGTGACCTGTGGATCCAGATACCAGCTTAATAATGCATGATCTTTTAGATATTTATGTCTAATCTTACCCCTCTCATTTCCATGTATTCCACACCATCCCCATTTCCCTTCCTCAATTTTACACTCTGCAACACAGATTCGACATTTGACACCATTTTCAGCATTTGGTCGGAATGAAGGTAATGGAAAAGGTTTTCTTGCAGATGAGTGTTGAGATTGAATAATGTGATCAATGTTGCTTATTGAAGCTTCTCGAAGACAGGTAGCACATATGCCAACTGATGAACTAATATTGGATTTCAAAATCCCACACAAGCTGCAAGTATAGTTCATGTGCCAATTAATTATGTGGAAATCAATATAAAAAGAAAATGATTAATATATCATGTTTAAATTTATTTTTCGATTATTATGTAACTGATATCTTTTCATCATTTGAATGATTATTAGAATATTAAATTGGATAAAATCTGAAATCACAGTGTGAATTTCATCTTGCTATTGTTTTGGATCGTTCAAATTTAATCCATTTTTCTAGATTCTTACCTCCAGATTATCAAATTCGCACAGTATTGGACCCAATTCTTCCTTCCCATTTGCTTTGAAAATATCAAAATAGAAACATCGATTCAAATCAAAACCATAACTAGATTCATCATTCTGTACTAGTTTTAAATCAAAATAATCATTATCATACAACGCGTTATTTCCACCCTCTGTCTCTTTTTGGAATAGCTTCCATCTATTCTCACTTTTGCTAAATCTTACTTTCTGTGTATCCAGATACGATTTCATTATATTTTCATAAATTGTCATAACGTGTCGGTTAAGATCTTGTGTTTTGGATACTTCCTTTTCTAGTGTTTCTTCGAGTGCTATTACAAAAACTGGATTAATTGCATGCGTTTCTGAAACAGCATCTGGCATTAAATGTTGATTTTTCTCAAATATAGTATTAAATTTTGGAATAAAGGATTGCATCAATTCATTGGATTTGGTCTCTCCAAATTCTCTATTAAAATGGACTTGGGTATTCAAAATAAAGAAATCCAGCATTTGCTTGATACTCATCTTAATCTGTTAAAAAATGATTTTATGACTGAGACAAAAGGTTATTTATAAACCTTTAATCATTTTAATCCTGAATTTCATTCAACAACTCAATTGGTAACCCATTCATGTACTCAACAATGGATGACATTGTAATTATGTCTGATCCATGAATTCGTTGGGATTCAAACACCTTTTCATATAGAAATCTTGCCCGTAATACCTGAGCGTGAGAAATCAACATGGTTTCAGGAATAAAAATAGCAATATAAGCCACAATTATTTGTAAAACAAGTATTAGAACATTGATAAATGTAAATCTGGGAAACCATGGTACAGTGACAATACTCCAACTTAGTAGCAGTACAGCAGCTATTCTCCAACCTGAGCGTGACAAAAGGATTTTTGAAGTGGGGTTTACTGGCTTTACTGTAAAATATGCATATACAAGTAGACAAGCTCCGAAAATACGGTAGCAATCTGCAAGGAATGGATGAGCAGATGAATAAATTACTACTCCACCCTGAGTAACCAAACCTGCCCCTTTTGGAAAATAAGTGCTATGCTTTGCAGGTATATCTGCAAAAATTACATACGCTGTTTCAGGTTGGTTTGATAATTCCCAAAATAGGGTAAGGAAAATGAGAATTGCAAACCATATAATGCCGATATACCAGATTACTTTTGGTATATTATCCCAAATTAAACGACTCGAATGGATGAAAAAGAGTAATGAGGTAAATGTGAGTAGAATATGATTGATCTGAAAATAAATCAACGTGTTAGTTCTTGCTAATAAGATTTGCATTAAGGCAACGACTGAAGCAGAGAAGAACATTCCTGAAAATAATAGAAAATCAAGTAAACGTGTTTGGAGATATTGAATAAATAGAACAACTGTTGGAATTATTGATATTATTCCAATAATAAATACAACCCATTCTTCAATCGTTAAATTTTGCACTCGAATCGACTCTTTTCTTGGTTATAACTCGTAAATAATCACTTATACGATCTTATAAAAATCGATTCCATCGCGAATAGTCTTGTAACCAACCAATCACAGATTATACAATTTCTATGTAAATTTGAGTTATATTTTATAAAATCACAAAAATTAAATTGGAAACGATTTTTCAGTCTACTAATCATTGCTATATGTAAACTTTTTTTCTATATGTAAATTTAATGAATTTTGAAAATTTGAGGAATAAATAAATGGATATTTCTACATTATTTCCTGAATTGAATGAAATTAGCAATGAGCATTTACGTAATAAAACTACCAAAGCATTGGAAAAGGCAATTACTCTTGGTGGTTGGACAATAAAAGATCTAAAATCAATTCCCTTTACCTTGCTTATTCCAGAATTAGTCGGTGCTAATCAAACGCCTTCAATTTCAATTATTGATCACTTACGGGCTGTAACCCAGCTTTGTATAGATGTTTATAATAAATATGTAGGATTTGGGTTATCTGATAAACTAAATAGGGATGAGTTGATAGCCGCGGGATTACTACATGATGTGGGTAAATTTGTGGAGTATGAACGTAATTCAGACGGAAAAATTGTCCAAACAGAAGCTGGTAAATATTTACGGCATCCAGCACAAGGATTGGAATTGGTATATGAATTTGATTTTCCATTGTCAGTTAGACAGGCGATTGTGTTTCATTCAAAAGAAGGGGATAAAATTAATCGATTACCTGAGGTTGAAATCCTGCACAGGTGTGATTTCTTATGCTTCACACCAATAAAGAAAATATTTGAAAATGAATAAATGGTGAAGTAAATGAAAAAGTATAAAATAACAATTTTACCTGGAGATGGAATTGGAAAGGATGTTGTCGATGCAGCAATGAAAGTACTTGATGCAGTCGGTTTTAGTGAAAAAGCAGATTATTCATGGGGAGATATAGGATGGGAATTTTGGTGCAAAGAGGGAAATGCGTTTCCTGATAGAACGATTGATATGCTGAAAGAATCGGATTGTGCATTATTTGGTGCTATTACATCCAAACCAAAAGAAGAAGCTGCTGCAGAGATTGATAAAGAATTAAAAGATAAAGGATTTGAATATTTTAGCCCGATAGTGAACCTTCGACAGATGTTTGATCTTTATGTAAATCAGAGACCCTGTAGGGCCTATCCTGGAAATCCGATCAATTTCCGAGATGATATCGATCTGGTAGTATTTCGAGAAAATACTGAAGGATTGTATGTTGGAATAGAATGGCATCCAGTACCCAAGGAAGTTTTGAATACTCTTGTAGCCAATCATCCCAAAGCAAAACGATTTGAAGATACTCCTTTGGATGATATGGCCATTTCCACAAGAATATTTACTCGTAAGGGTGTTCAAAGGATATTACGCAAGAGTATGGAATTTGCCAAAGAATTTAACTATCCCAATGTTACGGTGGTAGAGAAGCCCAATGTTATTCGTGAGACCAGTGGATTGATGGTTAGAGAAGCCCGGAAATTAGTTGAAGGGTTTGAAGGACTTGAACTATGGGAAACTAATATTGATGCCATGTCCATGTGGTTAGTAAAAAATCCACAGATATATGGAGTACTTGTTTCATCAAATATGTTTGGAGATATAATTTCTGATTTGGCAGCTCAGTTAATCGGTGGACTTGGATTTGCCTGTTCAGGTAATATCGGTGAGAATTTTGCAGTTTTTGAACCAACACATGGATCTGCACCTAAGTATGTTGGAATGAATAAAGTGAATCCCATTGCAACAATTTTGGCAGCAAAAATGATGCTAGATTGGCTGGGAGAGAAAGAAATGGC
>CAZRLL010000087.1:0-14402 GCA_964600735.1 uncultured archaeon | reverse complement strand
GAGCGACTTGCGAAGGAAGTGAAGTGTAATCCTTGTTTTTTTTCAAATTTTTATACAATTGATTGTAGGTCAAAATTTTTGTCTGTCTATTGAAAAATGATTGTCTAATAAGATACAAGGCATAATTGTATAGATTCTTGGATTTGTGGGTTAAATTTACTAGTGTTTTGTACTTACCATTTTGAAAAGATCGGATATGATTTTTCTGGGTAAGTCGCATACTATTAACCAATTAAAGATAGTTGAATCAAGTATTTAACTAGATAAGAGCGAATTAAAAGTGAAATATCAATAGTACACTATTTTCGATCATAATTAATAACTAATAAAATGAAAAAGTGTAATTGGATTTAAATTAAATTAAACAATAATCGCTATACGAAATGAATTAGACTTTTTAATATGATATTATTATCAAGATTGTAACAAATATGGCAAAAAAAAGATCACTCTTTAGATTTTTTAAAAAATCTGATGGAAGCAATAGCATATTGTTAACTGAATTAGATTATCCAGAAGATAAAGAGAAGGATATTAAATCTGATGATATTTCTGAAATAAAATTAAAATCAGTAGAAACTGAATCTCCTAAACTTATCACAAAAGAATCAAGAATACCTCAAATACCTATTATTGGAATAGGGGGTTGCGGAGTAAGAATTGCGGGTTCAATTGCTAGTAGATTATCCGCCTATGGTGTAGAGTACTCTATTATGGGTATTGAAACCGATGAAAAAGAACTCGACAAACATGAAAATATTTCCCACAAATTCCTCATCCCCGGAACAACGACAGGTACCGCTAAACAATACCGAAAAGGTGCTACATTATTAAAAGATGCAACAGATGAATTAACAGAAGCGATAGAAGAGTATTTTTCAAATGTTGATCTAACATATGATCATGAAATCGTGTTCATTATTATGGGAGCTGGAGGTACTGGTGTAGGTGCTGGAATTGAAGTTGCGTCAATATTGAAAAAAATAGGGAAAAGACCAGTACCTTTCTTAATTTTACCAAGTAAGGATGAGAACACTCGAATAAAATTTAATAGTGCTGCAGCTCTCTATCGATTTAATTATGCCCCAGGAAATCGATGCTTGAAATTGGTGACAATATGCATTGATAATGAATATTTATTGAGTAAAACCTCAAAATCAAGTTATTCAACGGTCATTTCTGCGATTAATGAGAGGATTGGTGCAGTAATTGGTGACCTGCTCATTAGCACAGAATTGGATAGTGATGGGTATTCTGCAGATTTAAATGAATTTCTTGAAATTTTTAGAGACATAAAAGGTATTGGAGCATTAAGCTACATGCACTCTGGCGGAGACTTTAGTTCTTTGACTTCGTTTTTCAATTCCAAAAAATCTATCTCAAATTCCATTGAAGTAGATATTCAAACAAGTACCAGATCTTATTATTTCGTCCAAGCCGGTAAAAACAAGGTACTATCAAATGATTACCGAACAGTCCTATCAAAATTTGAAAACAGTGATATATTTCCAAAATTTGTTGAGGTTGAAGAAGATGATGAAAATTTTGAAATTAGAGGAATTTTTACCGGTATTAAACTGCCCCAGTATATTACAGATCTAATGCAATTAGCGGAAGATGCCCGGGTTCGTATTTTAAACCTTGAAATTGAAAGCGCAACCGAAGGTAAAGGCAATCCAAAAATAGATCGGTTGAAAAAAGATGAAGAAATTGATGTGAAAACTGGGGAGGAGCTAGCGAAGGAAAGATCCGAAGAATATGCTGAAAAACGAAGAAGTGGTGATATTACATAGCTGTTATTTCTAGATCGCCTGAAGATCTAATTGAGCAAAAAACTATTAGATTTGATTTTGAGGATTTTTTGGATGAGCACGAGGAAAACTTACCAGAGGGGTTAGATCCTCAATATCTCTCTTACATGCCAGTATTAGAAAGACCATTGAAGAATATTAGATCATTACCTAAAGCATTAACTACATTACCAATGAATGCAGTTCTTCATCAGGAATGGATTGCAGGATTGAAATTAATTGGCCTTCTTATTCTTTTGGGGTCACCCTCGCTTATTTTAATTCTGTGGACTGCTGCAATTTATAAAAAAGGAATTGTTGGAGGTGTACTCGTATTTTTCATAATAGTCGGTGTTATCGTCAGTCCAGGTTATTTAAAATTGATGTATGAACTACTTAGTTCCCTGGTTGAATCAAAAAAAGCTCCTTGGTTAGTCGAACCAATTGAGAAACCGTTTAATGAAAATTATCAAATTCCTTGGAATAAAAATATACTGATCTTTTCATTTGTCATAACCCTAGTGTCGGATGTATGGCTGGTGAAAATTGCTTTTTTAGATGAGAGTTCTCTAAGATACGAATGGTTTGTATCTATTGTTTGGATATTAATGTTGATTGTCGGTCATGTTGGTATTTCTTTGATGCTATTTATCTCAATTGTAGCGTATACCTATGTGAGGAAGAATTCAAAAATATACGATCAGTTATTGGTGAGAATTACCAAACGTGTAAAAGGATTCACCGAAGGTCATGAGAGTATTTTATCGAAGAAAAATTATGAAGTAGTTGGTGTACTTTCCGATACACCTGGTCTGTCCATACGTTCATTAGGTGATATTCCTATTTTAGGTTTAGCCAGTTCCACGCTTATATTTAATGCAATCCTATTTATCATTGCTGCTCCTTGGCTAATCGATGGTCCAATCGCAGAAACTATTGGCAATCAAACACTTGGAGGAATCGATGAGACTGGTATAACCTTTATAATTATTATAGGCTTAGTAATATCTTTAATCGCTGCACTCGGTGCGATTATTATTCCAATATTCAGAATATTTCTCGTTATAAGGCGATTTAAGCTTAAAGCACTTACTGAACTTGATCCATTCTTATTTGATGAAATTACCGGAGTTGCTCTGAAGCAGGATTCGATTATAACAAATGAAACCCAAGTTTTGTACATGTTAAGAAATTATATTTACGGCATGAAACCGTCGCCCGTAAATCCCCTAAGGTTATTACAGGTTGCTGCATTGCTGATTCTTTACGTATATAAAGGAGTTCCTTCGATAATTAGCTTCTTTGAAATTATAGGGGGTTTATTTAGCTAGATGTGGAGAAAGATCGTACGAAAATCAGACGTTAAAATCTCTCTGATTTCCTGTGGAGATATAGGACAACAGATTGGAATTGGAATAATTTCAACTCTAAAAAATTACGGGGTTGATTCAAAAAGTATGACAATTACTTCGGAAGTAAAAGAAAGCTCACTGAGTAAATTATTTGATGTGAGCGTCTGTATTAATGATGAACGTGATGGTTTTGCCAAAAAAATTGATGATAGTTTAGTAGCAGCTAATGAGGCTAAGGAACAAATTACTGAAGCAATTAAGAAGATCATTCCAAAGGGTGAAGAAGGTCTTCTGTTGGTAACTACTGGTCCTGGAGCAACTGGATTGGGAGGGGCATTAGTAGCATTAGACATATTATATAATGAATATAACAACATACCTCCTATTCTCACCGTTTTGCCTGAAGTATTTGAAAATTCAAGGGTTCAGTATAATGCGGCAAAATTTCTTTATGAAGTAGCATTCAAAACAGAAAATCGAGGTAATGCCTTGATACTTCTGGATAATAAGCCAGCTCTGTCTGAAATGGATGTACCATTTTCTAAATTATCCAAACAAAGATTAGAGACCATACCTATAGCAATTGGTGATTTATTGATGGCAGCTTTCGAAGAATCAATCTCACAAGAATTTGACGCGAGTGTATCTGATTTATTCGAAGTAATGCACACTCCCGGTGTATCTGTATTTGTTTCAGAAGATCTTGGTGGGGAGGAAAGCAGTTTTGACAGCTCTCGGATTGAGGATGTGATCAGTGATAGTGTAATTGATACAACATCATTGACCAAGGATAAGGTATTTGAGGCAAGAAACGCGTTTGTCGCCATATTTAATGTTGGGGGACAAACTGAAGATAAACTCAGTTTCCAGACTGAATTTGAAACCCGAAAGTTATTTCGAGAATTTACAGAAACTAACCCATTTGTGAAATTTGTGACTGTTGATGATGAAACAGACCAAATTCAACCCAAATTAAGAGCAATAATTGCAGGTTTGCCAATTCCTACTCGAATAATCCAAATCATGCAAATTGCTAGGGATTCAAGAAAGAGAATATTACTTGAAGAAGAAAGCTTGGATAATGAAATATTTTCACTTGATCTTGCTAAAGTCAAAAGATTAGAAAATAAATTAGGCAAACTATTTGGAAACTAAATAATTTATACGATGGTTTCTTTATCACCAAATTTTCGTTCTTCTCCTGTTAATAATCTTATAACATTTGCTCGATGTTTAAAATAAATCAACAGGGTTATTGCCACTCCAAGATAAAAATATGAATTATCCTCAATCCTATAATCCAAAAAAAGCGGAACAGTAATAACAGACAATAAATTGCCTAGGGAGGTGAATCTTGTAGATCCAACTACTATTAACCAAAATAAGACTAAGATAATGAAAGAAAAATAGTCGAGAGCTAAAATTACTCCAGCAGTTGTTGCCCCTCCTTTACCACCTGAAAATTTAAGATATAAAGAAAAACAATGACCAAATATAGCGAAGAACCCAGCAGTTGCAATTACTAAGTCCTTGGATAGGAATGAAGAATCAATATCCTGATCAGAAAGTACAAATCGACAAATTAGAATGACGAAAGTTCCTTTTAAAATATCTAGAAGTCCACCAAATAATCCTGCTTTTTTACCGAATAATCGAATTGCATTTGCTCCACCCACATTTCCAGACCCCTGATTTCTAATGTCTATCCCAAAAAAAATCTTGCCTATGATAAAGGTCGAAGGTACAGAACCTAATAAATAACCAAAAATTATCAAACCCAGTCCAATTATTTCTCCTGCCAAAGCTATCATTTGATTATTATATCAATTAATCTAAAACTTTCCTCGTTAATGAAAGCAGATTGTCGATATTTTATTTAGATAATTTAATGAAATTTCTAAACTGATTAATCATAAAGTATTCAAAACAATATCTTACTTACATATTTCTTATGTGTAATCTAGTTAAAAACCATTTTATGAAGGAAGTTATTTACACTGAACAGGCTCCCAAGGCATTGGGACCTTATTCTCAAGGTATAAAAATTGGAAATTTGCTCTTCACAGCTGGTCAAGTCGCTTTGAATCCCTCGACTAGCGAAATGAACAATGCAACCATAGAAGATGAAGTCCATCAAATAATGAGGAATCTAACCCAAGTTGCAATAGCAGCAGGAACGTCATTGGATCATGTAGTTAAAACAACGATTTTTGTGACTGATTTATCATTATTTGGCAAAATTAATGAATTATATGGCGGATACTTTGAATCAAACCCACCAGCGAGATCAACTGTCCAAGTAGCAGATCTTCCAGCAGGGGCGAGAGTTGAAATCGATATGATTATTCATATCCCTAGTTAATTAAATTTTGTTTTAAAAAAATCACATTTAAAATGCAATAATATCTTTTAAAGCCGGAATATTATTTAAAATTAAAAGTATAAAATTTCACGAAAATGACGAGAAGTGAGATAATTGATATTCTTAAAGATCGATCAGGTACGGTCATGGATCTCTCCAAAGTGTTTAGGAGATCAATGACAGCAATTGAAAAAGATATTGAGCATATTCGGACTACACTACGAAATGATACAGAATTCGAATTATTTATTTCACCTGCGACGTGCCAGCTTTGTAATTACCAGTTTCCAGCAGATAAAGCAAAAGCACCATCTAAATGCCCAAAATGTAAACGGGAAAAAATTCGATTACCAAGCTTCAAAATTGATCCAAAATAGGATAAATTCTAAATTCCTTAATAATTATCATAAATTGTTGATTCGAATAATACCAGTTGAAGGAATTCCAATTATCAATTCAGAGGGGGAATTATGGGATAGCCTCTATTTGTCATTACCAAAGGTGATACAAGAAAAAGATGTTCTTGTCTGTGCCCATACACCATTTTCAAGAATTCGAGGGCCCATTTATCGGATAAGAGATGTGATGCCCTCAGATAAGGCCAAAGAAATTAGCAGAGAATTGAAAAAAGAACCTGAGAAAATTGAGGTTGTACTTCGTTCTAGTGTTGACATAGTCAAAACAGGTAGAAATGTAATTATAAGTGAAAATAAGGCAGGTGTGGTTTGTGCAAATGCAGGAGTTGATCAATCAAATGCCGGAATCGGATATGTATTAGCAGTTCCAGATGATCCAGATTCAATTGCTCAAGAAGTAAGGAGTTTTGTTAAACAGAAACTAGGTAAGAATATCGCTGTAATAATTTCGGATACAGTTGGTCGTGCTCTTCGTAAATATGCAGTAAATATTGCAATTGGAGTCGCGGGATTGAATCCAATCCGTTCTGAAATTGGAAAAAAAGATCTTTTTGGTTATGAACTACGTGTGTCAGAGATTGCGATCGCTGATGAGTTAGCCGCTGCTGCCGAGTTGTTACAAGGACAAACGAACGAAGGGTTTCCTTTTATTATAGTTCGGGGTTACAACTATATATTTGAAGAAGATCAAAGTGCCCGAGTCCTGAATCGTCCTAAAGAAGAAAGATTATTCAAATAAATACAGTGTCTAGTAAATTTAACCTATCTCTGCATTTACAATTTTCATAACTTTATCTTTCCTTTCACCAATATCCCCTAGTAACTGATCTAACTCTTGTGAAAGTCGAGTTTTCACACTCTCATCCTTAATACTCATCAAATTTATCTTAACATTAAACAACGCACCATGTACTGCAGCCTCTGCAAATAGAGCGGCGACACCGGCATCTGAAATCGCATTTTTATTTCCCTTTTCAGCAACTATTTGTAATAAATCAAACAAGGCAAAGCTATCCTTGGCTACTCCCAATGGTACCTCTGCAGCTTTTATCATTGCATTTTGAATAGCTATTGATCGAGCTCCTAGATCATCTTTAGACATTCTGAAGGCTTTCATTACCTGATTAAAGGCATCCGAATCGTCATCAATTGCATCTTTTAACTTTTGGTTGATCGAAAAAGCCTTTGAAACGATATCTTTCATCTCACTTTGGACATCTGCATATTTATCTCCAAGGGACAGATTTGCTACCATTCCGGTTAATGAGGCCGCAAGAGCTCCTCCTAATGCAGATACTGATCCTCCGCCGGGTGCAGGTTTATCGGATTCAAGTTCTTCAAGAAAATTACCTAAGGTTAAATCCACCAAAGGTTCGTTCTCGATCATCAATTCTACGATTTTCTTTTTGGGATTGAAATCTTCTAGATCACTGAAACCAAGCTTGGTTATTGCAATATCAATCAGTTTATTCATTTCTGTTTCTTTAGGTGCATAAAATTTCCCAGCATCTAAAACAGCATCTAGTGGTACTAATCCAACAACTTCACTACCGCTAACTTTAGCTCCTCTTTCCTCTGTAAGTCGTTTCACCTCTTCAAAAGCTTCATGTGGTTTAGCCAATTTACGAAAATCTACAATATTCATACTGACTTGAGTCAGTTTTCTATCATCTCTTTCTAGAGGAAACCCCATTCCCTGAACACCTTTCAAAATCCCAGGCACCCTAATTTTTTCACCATCTTTTTCAATCAACCTACCGGATTCTCTTACCAACTCTGCAACTTCCTTGGCGATTGATACATCCTCTGAGTCAATATTTATGTTGTAGGCAATGAGAAAATCTCGGACACCAATTACATAGGCACCAGATTTCGAATTAAACTCGGGTGATCCATAATCGGGTTTCCATTCATCTAGTTTGATTTTTTCAGATAACCCCTCATACTGTCCTTTTCGAATATTTGATAGTTTTACCCTTTCTTCGTTGGTTGCTGCATTGCCGTAAAGATAGGTCGGAACCATCAATTCTGATGCAATACGCTTTGCAAGAGAATTGGCAATAGTAATGCACTCCTCTTCTGTAACACCACGAACCGGGATGAAAGGACAGACATCTGTTGCTCCCATTCTAGGGTGTTCACCTTTATGTATGCTCATATCAATAAGTTCAGTTGCCACCCCAATTCCCTGAAATGCAGCCTCACCAACTGTTTCAGGAGTTCCGACGAAGGTTACAACTACCCTGTTGTAATCCTTATCTGGCTCAACATTTAATAATCTAGTATTTGGTATCTTTTTAATGGCTGAAGTGATTTTGCTAATTACTTGAGGATCTGATGTAGAAAAATTAGGTACACACTCAACAATCTTGTCCATTTTAATTCGAGCGATCAATTACCTTCTACTACATATATTTTCAGAAATAAATTCTAAAATATTGGATTTTATATATAACAAACTTGTCCATCTAAATTTACAATCGATATTAGTCGAAATATTATAAAACATCTATCAAAAAATTGTTTATATGGCTGAAATCGAAGTAATCCCAATTAAACCAATAATTGACATGGGATTGCTGGAAAGGATAGACATCCGTATAGGTACTATAGAAACTGTTGAGGACATGGTAAAATCGGATAATCTGGTTAGGTTGACTGTAAATTTTGGTGATAAAAAATTAAATATCTTGGCCGGCTTAAAACAGGAAAGGGCAAATCCAAAAGAGTTAGAAGGAAAACAAGCATTGTTTGTTGTGAATCTTAAACCTAGAAAAATGATGGGAGAAATTTCAGAAGGAATGTTATTTGATATAGGATATGCCGATGGTATAAATCCGGTACTAGCAATACCTGAAAAGCCAGTACCCAATGGAGTTAGGGCAGGATAAAGTCTTATTGATTAAAACTGTTGGTTTATTCACCAACTAGATCACAAATGTCAATAATACATTCAACTGCATCTTCAAGGATCCGAATTACATCAAGGTGAATCTTGGTTGACCGCAATTTCTCAATTCTTGGCAAAAACCGTCTTGCAGTAGGAAGTGTTACTACTGCTTTATCATAATCATTATCTTGGAAATACCGAAATGATTTATCCAAATTATTAGTTATTCCTTTTGTTAAATTTATTAATTTTTCTTCGATTGTTTTATTGAATGGAACTTGAGTCTCACTTATTTGGACCAAGTTTGCAACATTTTCAGCACTGTCAGCTAGATTTTCTAAATAAGATGCTATCATTCTCAAGTCTAGAGATTCTAATAATGTAAATTCATCAGAAACAAAAACTTTCGTCCCTACAATTGGATCCCGTAACAATGATTTCACTGTTCTTACAATATGAAAGTACAATTTGTCAACTTCATTTTCTAGGATTTTGACCTCTAAAACCAAATTATCATCTTGTTTCACATATGCATTGACAGAATCTTCAACCATTTTATTGGTCATTTCAAACATTTCCTGCAATATTGAGCGAGGAGAAACAATCTCATTTGAAACCTGAATTTCAAACTTCCCATATTGGAATTCTGACCCATATAATTTATGAACTAACTGGTCAATTTGTTCTTTTGCTTTGAGTTTATTTTTACCCGACTTCGGCACATTTATAATTTTGATGATCTCAAATCCATCTAGATACCTTTGTAAAATCGCTCTGGAGAGAGTATCACTCTCAAATAGTGGGGAAAAAGGTAACTCAATGTATTTCTTCTGATCCTTTGCCGATTTTGAAGATGTAATCAGCAAAGGGCCTTCTTCCTCTTGATCTAATGAGATATCCAACGCTAATCCCTTGGTGATTCCATTTATTTTGCACCATGTTTTTGGAAGAGTGAGGATAAAAGACGTATCTTCTCCAATCTGTTGCACCTTTCTCGTGATGATTTCTCTCAAATTCAAATCCCTAATACGATAATAATCGAATAAAATAGTGAATATATATACGTATATATAAATTTATGAAAACTATTAAGTATAATCAATATATATATGCATATATTTATTTTTGAAAACTATTAAGTATAACTTAACGAATAAGTTAACTGTGAAACCTATCACCGTTAATGACATATTGGAATCAAAAATCGATGGTCGCAAGATAACTATGCTAACTGCATACGATCATCTCTTAACAAAAATTTTGGATCAATCTGGAATTGATATTTTACTAGTTGGTGATAGTCTTAGTAATGTGATTCAAGGCAATTATACCACAATTCCTGTTACAATGCAACAGATGCTATATCACTCTAAAATCGTCTCAAGGACCGCGAAAAGGGCTCTAGTAGTTGGAGATATGCCTTTCATGTCCTACCAAATTAACCCAGAGGAAGCATTAAGAAATGCTGGCAGATTTATGAAAGAAGGCGGAGTCAACGCGGTAAAATTGGAAGGTGGGAGGGAAGTAGCTCCTCAAGTAGAAAAAATTGTCCAAGCAGGCATTCCAGTAATGGGACATATCGGATTAACACCACAGTCGGTTAATATAACTGGATTCAAAGTACAAGGAAAAACAGAAGCTGCTGTACGGAAATTAATATCGGATGCAATCGCGCTAGAAGATGCAGGAGTGTTCTCCATTGTTTTAGAGGGAATACCTACCGAGGCTGCAAGAAGAATCACCCAACATGTAAAGGTCCCTACGATAGGAATTGGTGCAGGAATACATTGTGATGGTCAAGTACTGGTCACCTATGATATGCTTGGTTTCACCGATTTTAAGGGTAAATTTGTTAAAAGGTATTCGTTAATCAAAGATATTATCTCGGATGCCGCGAACTCCTACATATCGGATGTACATGAAGAGAAATTCCCGACTGCTGAATTTTCCTACAATATTGAAATTCAAGAAGAAGACCTCGATAAGATTGCCGAAGAAATAAGATATGGTGACTCTGAAGTATTTGATGATCTATTTTAAATATTATAATGAAACTATCCAGATACTGTAAAACCATCAAAAGCCATTGAGGGTATTTTTCCAAGAAATGTTAACTCATTATCATTACCCATCATTGTAATTTGATTAAATGATTTGTATAAATTCCCGGCGACGGTAATTGATTCAACTGGATTTGTTATTTCTCCATTTTCAACTTTGTAAGCTGATGGGGATACAACTGAAAAATCTCCAGATATTCTATTAGCGTGCCCCATACCCATAATTAGGCCAGTTACAATAATTCCATTGCCTGTTTCCTCGATTATTTTTTCGAGAGTTTTATTACCCGGAGTTACAGAAATCGTGGATGAACTGATAGATGGTAAAGATTCATATGACTGTTGTCCTCCTCTAGTTGCATTACCCGTATTTTCAGTCTCGAAAATTTTGCTGTAGTACTGATTGAAAATAAATGACATCAATACGCCATCTTTCACAATTGCTTTTGTGGAACGTGGATATCCCTCATCATCGATAGCTGACATATTAGGATCTTCGGGGATTTGAGGATCGTCAAAAATATTTAGCGATGAAATTCCAACTTGATCACCAATTTTATCTGCGAATGCACTTCGCCCCTCAACTACACTCATTCCATTGACACTATTACTCATGGCTACAGATATCAATTGCCCCGAGGCGATATTATCCATGATAACCTTCATTTCTCCAGTTTGATTTAAAGATTGAGAATCTAGCATTTTCACAGCTTTTTCTGCACCATTTTTCCCAATTCCCTCGAATTCAGGAACTCCCCTACCCATAAGAAAATGAAATCCAGTTTTTGTCTTATCTCCAGATTTTGCTGTTATATACGACATTCCCACACCAAAGGTCGTCCGAGAAGCTTTCGCCAAACCCTCTGTGTTTGCAACAGCAAAGGCTCCATAAGCTATTTGGACATTTCCATTCGCAGCAATAACTCTATCATCAAAGGATTTGGCCTCCTTGAATATAGAATTAGCTCCAGTAACAGCATCCTCACTACTACAATTCACGACATCATCATAAATCATTCCGTCACTTCCCATGCTTGAGTTAGAGACAAAAGATTTCCACCTTTTGTCCTCTTCTCTCAATGATTTGGATACATTGAGGGCTGATTCAATAACAAAATTGACATCTTCATCTGACATCCCAGAAGTTGATGCAAAACCAATTTTATTATTTGTTATGCATCGACAACCAATTCCAACTTGACCTCCTTGTTTGGCATTAACCAGACCTGATTGAATTGATATGTTTAATGATCTTGTTCTTGTAATATATAACTCGAGATCATTTGCACCAATCGATTTACCAAATTTCATTCCCCTGTCTGTTTTTGCTAGTAAATCATTTTTCCATTCTTCAAAATCTAATTTTTTACTTGTGCTTGCCATCATTATTCACCAATCAATATTCCCTGAATTGACTCTTGTCAATTTCACCACCAAAGCGTACCTTTGAAATTAATAACTTTGGACCACCTATTCCCACTGGAAGTGGGAATTGATTTCCTTTACCACATCCTCCAAAATAACCAGAAAACATCTCCATATCTGATGTTGCCCCTTCTACTGAATTCAAGAAATCCAATATCTCTCCAGTCAGAGTCACATCTTTCAATGGATACTGTTTCTCACCATTTTCCACCCAATAACCCCTAACAGATTTAAATAAAAATGTCCCAGAGAAATCTACTTGACCACCCGCTGTTTTTATTGCATATATTCCTGTTCCTAGCTGTTCCAGTGCTTCTTCTTCTGTAAGATCACCAGCTTCGAAATAAGTGTTTTTCATTCTTGGAATCGGTGCAAAGGTGTAATTAATTGCTCTTGCATTTCCAGTTAGAACTCCATTAGAATGTGGAGAAGTGACACGTGAATTTAAGTAGCCTGTTAACACACCATTCTCAAGTAAGGTGACTTTCTGAGACTTTATCCCCTCATCATCATAAGGAAGAAAATATGGACTTATTTTATTAGAAACTTCTACTACGCCTTCATCAATAATGGTCGCGTGTTCCGAACCTAATTTTTCACCAATTCGGTCATGAATAGGGCTGGATTTAGTAATGATAAAATCTCCTTCTGTGAGATGGCCAAAACTTTCGTGGGCAAGGACTCCCGAGAGACCGTTATCTGTGAGTGCTCGAAATTCTCCTGCCGGTGCGGCCTTGGCATCAATTTTTTCCTTAGCCCAAAGAGCCGCATTTTTCCCAAAATCTACAGGGGTTTTCCCATCATTTTTGAAGAATTCCAAACCAACTGATCCTCCAGCACCATCAGTGGCTGTTACTAAATCCCCCGATCTCGTTTTGCTGGTAACCGATGCTCTAATGTCTAGTACGTAGGGATCCCAGTGGATCTCTGTTCCTTCCGAGTTAGTTAATATTTTTGTTCCAGAAATCTCTCCATACATTAAAACTAAACTAGAGATGTCTTTACCATGATCGTTTGCAGAACTCTCCATTGTATCCAGTATATCCAATCTTTCATCCATTTCAACCAACCACGCTGGTTCAAGTATGTTCGGTTTAATTCTAATGTTACGAATTGGTTCCAACCTTTCATGATCTGCCTTGATTAGTGCAACATGGGCACTTGATTTTGCTATACCCAGAGCACTCTTTGCTGCCTCTTCCATTGCGTCTCGTGACAAAACAGCCGAAAAGGCATATCCAGCAGTTCCCTGGTAAAATACATTAAAGCCGACTCCAGCCCTTTTCATTGTTTTGCATTCTCGGATAATGCCATTTTCCTTGATTATTGTTCGTAATAATAATTCATCATATCTGGCATCAACAAAATCTGCACCGATCTTCTCAACGCTTTCAATTGTCGATTGTAATTTATCAAACATCTTTCAATTACTCAGGATTGATTTACTTTTTAGACATATTTAAATCACATTTAACTCTGTGCATTATGTTTTCTTATTTTCTATCATTTTCCAAAACCCATGTTTTAAAATATTATTTTGAATCGAGACGGAGCTGATTTGGATAGAATCCTATATAAATTGAGTTCCCAAAAAAAGTCCAATCCTATTATTACATAAAAAAGACGTACATCTAAGTTGGCTTGTGGTTAAAAAGATGTACAACTGTGATGACTCTGATATCAAAAAGATGTACGACCGAGCATGATGATTACTGAATTTTTGATATGTTAGACATATGATAACAAATTTTGACCTTAATTTCTAAATCACATCAAATAAGCAAGCGACAAATAAGTTAAATGGATCGACAGATTCACCCATCGGGCATTATAAATAATGGGTGATGATCGAAAGCAATTATAAGACGTTGAAATCTAATCCATCATAATGAAATTATATTTAAGCAAGATTTTATCGGAGATTATTGGTAACACGAAGTTTGTTGGATGTTTATATTTCAGAAAATTTATAATTGGAGTAATCTAATATACAGAATTTATATAATAGAATAGATGTGTGTCTTTCACCCCTACTTCGTTTCATCTTTCTATATTGCTGAATATAGCGTTTATTGGCGCGTCCTGCGCAGGAATTCCCCAATAATAG
>CAZRLL010000086.1:4115-14452 GCA_964600735.1 uncultured archaeon | reverse complement strand
ACTGATCGACAATCAAGTTTGATTGAATTTGTTGATCAAAATGATCTGCCAGTGGAAAAAGACATGGAAACCCTGTCTCCAAAGAAATCAGTGGATAGAGGAGCAGGAAAGAAGCACGTTTTCGCAAGAAAAGAGGTTATTGTTACTCGCAAGAGGATGGCGACATCTAACACTGACTGCTGAACATGTATTTGTATATACAAAAATGATCATAATGTTAACTTAAAGAATATAATTATTCAACTGCGATCATTGTCATGGTTGATCTAATTTTTTCAATTCCCCTCAGATTTCCTGTGACCCCTTTTTTCAGATCATCCAGATTATCAGCCTTTACTTTGACAATTAAATCATAAATACCATAGACCAAATGTACAGATTCGACCTCAGGTAATTGTTTTAATTGTTCCATGACTTCTTCTTCAGCAGCCACATCAGTGTTAATTAATATAAAAGCAATTGCCATAAACGACAATATGAGCAAACTCTAATAGACTTATCTGTTTTCAGAACGAAATTTGATCAAGATGGGAATAATAATTTACACATATTTTTACCATTCTATGCCTTGGTCAGTTAACCATCTTTCTGCATCGATTGCTGCCTTACATCCATCAGCCGATGCAGTGATTGCCTGTCGGTAGCGTATATCCACCACATCTCCAGCTGCAAAAACTCCTTCAATTGAGGTTTCTGTGTGTTTCTTTGTGATGATATATCCTTCCTTATCAAGCTCAATTTGATCCTGAAATACTTTAGTATTAGGTGAGTGTCCGATGGCAACAAACAGTGCTGATACTTCCAAGTCACGGTGTTCTTTGGTAACAGTGTCCTGTAATTGCAATCCAGTCACCTTATCGATAAATCCATCCTTCTCGGAATAAACATCAGTGACTATGGTATTCCACAATACTTCAATTTTTGGATTATTAAGTGCTCGTTCCTGCATGATTTTCGATGCTCGAAATTCATCTCTTCGATGAATTAGATAAACCTTGGAAGCAAATCGGGTGAGGTAATTAGATTCTTCCATAGCACTGTCACCACCTCCTACTGTTGTGATCACTTTATCCTTGAAAAACGCTCCATCACAGGTCGCACAACTAGAAACTCCAGATCCAATTAACTTCTGCTCATTTTCCAGACCAATCCAATTTGCTGAAGCCCCCGTGGATAGAATTATTGCATGGGCTTTGAAAGTTCTGTCATATGTTTTTACGGTAAATGGACGTTTTGATAAATCTACTTCAGTTACATCTTCATTCAGAATTTCGGCACCAAAATCTTCAGCTTGTTTTCGAAAATTATCCATTAATTTTGGTCCCATTATACCACCATCTGGAAATCCAGGATAATTTTCCACCTCAGTTGTTAGGATTAGTTGACCACCAGCTTGATAGCCAGCAAGAACCAAGGGTTTTAAATTCGCTCTGCCATTATAAATCGCTGCAGTATAACCCGCAGGTCCTCCGCCAATAATAATCACATTTCTAATCTCTTCAACCATTCTCTATCAATACTAATTCCTATTTTATTATAACATTTGAGTTATTTATTTCGCACATGATGAAATTTATTTGTGATTTTTAATTATATAATTACTAACAGATTGCTATTAAAATATTTATTAATTCTATTTAACTGGCTATGTTATGCAGGATTACCGGGGTAAGTCATTACCAAGGAAAGTTCATGGCGTACTGTTCGATTTTGATGGTACCTTAATGGATCTAACTCCAAAATGGTGGAAACCAATAGAACGAGCATTTACATCAATAACTGGCACTGTTCCTGAGCAGGACTTGATAGATAATATCGCACGAATTTTTCATAAAATGCCCCAAAAACCATCTAGATTATTTCTCGGTAAGGTAATGTACAGTATTGGTAGGGCGGGTGGTTTATCCAGATTTAAATCTCTAAAATTCATAAGAAGAGCATCGATGGAATTTCAGCAGAGTAAATTCACTAACATACCCTTGCCAGGTATTCCAGAGATGGTTACTACACTAAAATCGAGAGGATACAGAATTGGAATTGTATCTACAGCATCTAGACAAGAATTAGATAAAGCAGCAAAAGAATTTGAATTTCTTAGAGATTTACCACTGATAAGTCGTGATGATGTATCAGAATTAAAACCCTCTCCCCAACCAATTCAAATTGGTTCCAAGGAGATCGATGTTGCCATCAGCAATGTGCTATATGTTGGTGATTTCAGAACTGATGTAATTGCTGGAAAAGCAGCTGGTAGCATGACTTGTGCTACTTTAGGTGTTTATCCTAATCTTTCTAAAGAACCACTAGAGTATACTGATCCGGATATTATTGTAGAGTACGCATCTGATTTGGTAGATTTTTTGCTCTAAATCACATAATCCTGAATCTGATCTAGTGTCATTTGAGAATTTTCCTGAATTAAGTTTGAAAAATCAATTAATTTTTGAGTATTCATTTGATACGAATGGCTGAATGTTGATGCTTTGTTGGATATTTCCAAAATCTGACCATTAATATCATCAATTTTATCAATATCACTCATCAGAATCTCTAGTTCAGATTTTAGTTGCTCATTAATTAACTTAGTTGACTTATACAGCTTCTCCGTAGATTTTTTAGTCTGGGAGGAAAGTTTCTGAATACCATCAGCGACAACCCCGAAATTTTCTCCTAAAGCACCGGTATGAACAGCCTCAATCGCTGCATTAACAGCTATTAAATTTGTCTGTTCAGATATCCTTTCTGTCGTGTTTAAAGCCACGCTAATAGAATTGAATTGTTTCCTCAGATCACCTGCAAATTTATACATGTTATTTTTTATCTGACTTATAAAATCGCCAAGCATTATACCTGATTGGAGGATCTCATCAATATTATTTGTGAGTTCACTCACTTCCTTTCCCATTCCTTTGGCAGTCTTGGATATATTTAATCCTAAACTATTTATTGCACTCTCTCCCAATCTTAATTTGTTTATTATATCATTTATTGTCATAAGAGATATTTTTTCTGTCTCGTGCAAGGCCATCATCTCCCCAGTATATCTCGTTTCCATCCTAATCGCAGATGTGCTAATATCCTTAGCGTTAACTATACGGAGCTGATTTTCCAGAATATTACTATAGGGTTTCTTAAATAAAGCATTAAATCTACTACTATATATTATCAAAAACAATGCCGGGATCAAGGTGACTAGGAAAAATGAACCAAAATCTTCTGGATTTACCAGTATGAGAACAATAATAGCTACAACTTGAGACATCGACATTAATAAAAGTGTTTCCAAGGCTATTCTCATCCTTCCAGATAATAACCAGGCTATGGCTAGGACAACAAATTGAATAAGGAATATGGCAATTAGATTTTGTATTGAGAGATCCACTATTATCTCTATTAAATTCTCCCTTTAACAACTTATTTGATCTGAATTATTAATAAATTGAAAAATCTCTGAAACAAATCAATTTGCTATAACTAAACAAAATAAACTCAATAAAATTATATTATCTGGGTTTTCTTTTGACAATGACACGATAAATTACCAATCTTGATTGATAAAATTAAGGGAATAATTGTATAATCAAATTATATAGTAATTAGTTTATAATATGCTTTCATCCTTTAAATCTTGTAACAAATGATAAATTCCTTCATACGTAAATTTATAAACAAAAAATCCAATAAAAAAGTACCTAAAACAATAACGTAGATGATACGATGATTAAAAAAATTCTAAAAAAAATCATACCTA
This sequence comes from uncultured archaeon, assembly GCA_964600735.1. Lineage (GTDB taxonomy): Archaea > Asgardarchaeota > Heimdallarchaeia > Heimdallarchaeales > Kariarchaeaceae > LC-2. Next base: position 10,701 of record CAZRLL010000086.1, on the reverse strand, counting down.
TTGAGACAGCATATGCTCATTGCGACGTTAGCATTTTCAAATTATCTAAATTTTCAATTCTAAGAGCAAATCTCTGACCTTATTATTGTCAGGATCTAATTCTAAGACCTTCTTAAAAATCTTTTTTGCTCTACCCACATCTGATTTCATAAGGGCTAATCCTATTAACATTATCTTATCCGAACTACCCTTGGCTCCATATGAAATCCACAGGTCCTTAATTTTTGATAGACCTTTAGGTATTGGAATATAAAATTGATCATCGACTAAATGAAGATTAGCTGGTTGATGATGATACGATAAGTCTAATTTCTTTAATTTAGTCAATTTTCCAAGATTTTCAGGTAGTACTGTAAGTAAGTTGTTCTGTAAATTTAATTCTAATAGGTTTGATAATTCACCGATATCTTCTGGTATCGATGATAAAATATTATTACTCAAATCAAGAGAGGTTAGTTTTTTTAGTACAAATAATTCATCTGGGACTTCTATCAATTCATTATTGCGTATATCCAACCTCTCAAGGTTGACTAAGTTTCCAATACTCGTGGGAATACGACGTAAGAGGTTATTCGATAGATCTAATGTTTTCAAATTAGTTAATAGTCCAATTTTATCAGGAAGATGAGTGATCCAATTTGATTGGAGAGATAAATGTTCTAGATTTTTTAGATCGCTTATTTTGTCGTATGAAGAAGAATCGAATACTATTCTCTTATAAACCTCACTGGTACACCGAATAGACAGCTGAATTTCAGATCGATTTTTCATTCCTTCAGCATCAGGCATGTAACCACGAGATCTGAACCTTTCCCAGCTAATTTCTTTCAATATCTCAATTAAAATATCCCTTTCATTCATAATTTGTCACGATGAATAATGCTCCCCATAAACAAGAAAATTAAAAATTAGTTTAAAGATTTTATGTTTTGGAGTGTTTCATAATAAAATAAAAAAATTAAAATTCAATTTCATTCATCATTCCATCGTCATCATAATTCATTTCATTTTTAAATTGTACAAAAGGAGATTATAATTTATATACTAAAGGAGAATGATGAAATTTCTCATTCTTGTCAACCAGACCTTGTTGTAATTGAGATGTGATTATTTGCATTTATTAACTAAACATCGATTGCCATCCGATTACATTATTAAATCATTGAAAATGTGCATGGAATGAGGAGACATGTCGATTAGTAATAGATTACCAAGATATTTTGTGGTTTCTATTTTAGTAATTGTGATTTTTGGAGCTGCTACCTTGATTTTTGGAGCTGCTGCGATGGTTGTTTTCCAAAATTATTTATTGTTCTTACAAGTTTTTTTTGTAGGTGCTTTAATTTTCGCATTTCTAAAATATGGCGTCTATGACGAGATTAGGAAGGGAAATTATGCTGGATTATATTTTCTATTAGGTTGGGTAGCTATGTTGGTAATTACTAGCATTGTGATTGGATATGTTGACATACCGATTTTGCTATTTTTTACATTCGTTTATGCAATTGGGGGGTATTTTGTCTGGCTCATGTTGGAAGCAATGCTAGATAATAGGGCAGTATCAAGGGGCATCAAAAAGTTTGATGCGATGGTTTTTGCATTAAATCCTAATGGAATAAACGTGGTGGCTGATCCTCAGATTGTTTTCAAAGAACTTGGTGAGAATGGATTATTGGAGGAAGGATGGCAGGTAATTTGGGAGAATCAGGGAAATATTTTCATAGTTCCAGTTACTGAAAGGACTTGGAGACCATTTTTTGCTTTGAAGGATTTTGTTGATTTTGGTGAACGGGAATACGAAGCAAAGGAATTATGGGATTATAGAGAATTTTACAGAATAGTCAATATAAATGTAGATTAGTCTGATCGGTTTATTTTAAAATTAAAGTTCTATAATCGCCTTTGTAAAAAAATACTTAAACTATAAGTTGAAAATTAACCTAAGATGAGAATAATTACTAGAATTTTAGAACCGATTCTGCGTGTAGAGGTCGCCTACAGTCATTGTGACGTACCATGCGGGATTTACGACCCACACATAGCACAAGTAGCAGCTCATACAGTAATTCGGATGATAAATCTGATGCAGGCATTGGATAAGAACGATCCTGACTATGACCTGAAGATGGGTAGATACATTGCAGTAAAAGAAGAACATGGCGAACTAGCCAAACACGAGATCAGAATACTATGGGGTGATTATTTTAAACCAGAGCATACCCAGTCGTTTCCAGAATTAAATAATCTGGTATGGGATTCCATGAGACAGGGTTCTACAGGAAGACAGACATCAAATCTAGAGGCAGCCCAGGAGTTCTTATCTTCTATTCACAAAATTGCGGAAATTTTCTGGAAGACAAAAGGGAAATCTTCGAAGAGAATAACTGCTCCCTATCCAACTGGCGGCGATTTAGTGGTGCCCGAATAGATTATTATAAAATATAACTATGAAAATTATAAAAATTGACGGTAAGTCAATGAAACCCAACATTGATGAAGGTCAGTACATAATGACCAGAAAAATTAGGAATAACCAGATCCAAAGAGGAGATATTGTATTATTCAACTATCAGAATAAAATGATGATTAAACGAGTAATTGGATTACCCTCAGAAATAATTGAATTGAGAGATAATTCCTTAATTATTAATGGCAACAAAGAGGAAGAAACTTATTTAGAGCAAAGAAAACTGAAATTGCATGTATGTGGGAACTTCTTGACAATCAAGTTGTTTTACTTGGTGATAACAGTCTAGATAGCCTGGATAGTATAAAATTTGGACCTGTGAACATAAACCAAATTATGGAAAGAGTATTTATCAAATTATGGCCCCCAGGGCGAGTAAAATCTTGATTAATTAATCGTTAATTTTAATAGATATTTTTTTACCATTAAGTTTCGGCTTATTCGTCTTATTTTTATCTGATCCAAATAATAACATAAATGTGCTAAATAAAAATTATATAACCCAACTTGGATTAGGAGATAATCCGTACTTAAAGAAAATTAGAATAGAAATTGATAGTGAGGAGATATTCTTCCTCACCAAAAAATTCCCCCTTCCTGTAAAGATTAACAACCATTATTTGCTCCCATTGAGTAATTATCACATTCGCTTGATAGGTGGCGAATTTGATAAACTCCACTGATGCAGATGAGCTTGTAAAACCAGCATTGCTGGAAAGAAGATGGAGAGAAATCAAAACCGCAATTTTTAAACTGGTTCAAGCCCATCAAAGAGAAGAATTATTGCAAGCTCTGTTGCGACTTCGTGAGAATCATACTTCTGCACCAACTCTGAGTGAGATAACTAATTTCACCGGTTTTGATGTGGCAATCCATTCCATTCAACGCTGGGACTGGGAACCATCTGCAGATGGCCGGAGTTTAGAATCTGATGTAGTTGAAATTGGTAAATATGGGGCTGAATTGATGATGGTTCATACTTTACGTGAATCCATTCGCAATGAATTACTAATCTGGGATGGCAAAAAATTATTGGAGACCTCAAGAGGAGTCAAGCATTTTCAAACCTTGAATTCATTTAATGTTGATATAACTGGATCCAGAATGGATGTTACACGGAAAAGATTTTCCCAAGGTAGATTGACAAAACATCAACGTAAAATGGATCCTGTTAATAAATTAAATTCAGTTAAGAGATTATACTGGGAAAATTCAATACTGATGCTTTTGAGATCACCTCTGCCATTTTATCGAGCAATGCAGATATTAACAGTTGAGCAGCAAAGAAATATGATTGATTTACATTCAAAATTGGTCAAGAAATCAACAAAACAGTCTGATGGTATTGTTACTATCAGAATTTCTAACGATACAAAGATCGCTAAAGTGCTTAATCTTTTGACCCCACCACTGGATAAAACCGATAGAAGACCCAGATTTGTGGCTTGCTTGAAATTGGATGAAAATGATGACAAGATAATCTTTCAAATTGGGCTTGGGGCATTAACTATGTTTATTATGTTTTTACTTGGTTTTGAAAGGGATCATCTGGATGATAAGGCGCAAAGAGCGGAAAAAGCAGTATGTGAGGTGATTGAAGCCTCGGGTTATTGGAATGTAGTAGAATCAAATATCGACGTAATACGGGAAGGAGGAGAGGTAATAACGGAAATTGATATAATTGCCCGATCCAAAATAAATCCTATAAAATGGATCACCCTAGAAGTCAAAGATTTTAGTTTCTGGAGAGGTTGGGTCTGGGGTCAGGGTTCCAAATTACGTGAAACTTATTACAAAAATGCAATATCCAAACTACCGGTTAAGGAAGAATTCATTTGTCAAAAACACTCTTGCGAGGAAGTACTTTCATTTATTGTTACCAGTATTCCCGAACCCTTTGAATCTCTTAATGAAACCAAATTAATTTACCTATCCAATCTGTCTGAAGAATTGGCCAAATTATCAGGTCATAATTTCACACCAAGAAAGAGACATAAATCGAGCAATTTCTTGATTCGCTACTTTGAAAGACTACAAAAGGATTATCAAAATGCAGATAGATTAGAACACCCCAAATTGGAATTAATTAAACAAATTGAGGAATTAAAAGATAAACTGGAGGTTTCTCGAGATGATTATGAAAACGTTCGAAACACCTTTAATATAATCAATTCAGAGTACGAGACTCTGCAAGTATCCAAGAGATTAGCAACAAAGCGATTAGTCAAAGACAGTGGAGATCGACATTTTCAAATAGAAAAAGAATTGCAGGATATTGAAAATATGATCACCAAGGCAATCAGAGAAAAAAAAGTAAAGGCAACGATTTTGAGGGAGCTCAAGGAAAAATACACCAAAATACTTAAGAAAATTAAAAATGTAGAAGTTGAATACAATAAGCTTCTCCGATCCTCTGAGCGATTACTAACCTCTCGTCTTTTTTAAAAAAAAGGATCCAAAAATGGATAATAATGCTAGGGTAAAAAAAATCATTAAAATCCTGCATAAGGAATACCCCAATTCTAAATGTGGCCTGATATTTCACAATCCTTTTGATTTATTGGTAGGTACTGTTTTATCCGCACAAACAACTGATAACCAGGTGAATAATGTGCTCCCAAAATTATTCAATGCCTTTCCTGATCCAGTTTCCATGAGTCAAGCTGATCCTGAGGATATTAAAATATTAATCAAATCATTAGGTTTGTATAATAATAACGCTAAATCCCTTTCCCAAATGTCTAAAAAAATTGTTGATGATTTTGGTGGGAAAGTACCCCCTTCAATGGAAAAATTACTTTTATTGCCGGGAGTTGGTAGGAAGACAGCCAATGTAGTGCTGGGCAATGCCCTGGGAGTAGTCGATTCGGGTATTACCGTAGATACACATGTTATTCGTCTGTCCCAAAGATTAAATCTTACCCTTAATAAAACAGCCAACAAGATCGAGAAAGACTTAATGAAGATCGTACTCATAGGAGAATGGGTAGATATAACACATTTGTTTATTGATCATGGGAGAAAAATTTGTGGACGAAAACCTCATTGTGATAATTGTGTAATTTCAGAATGTTGTCCTTCTAAATTTAATTTTCCTCACTTTTCAAAGGTGTAGAGCGTATTAATTGATTATTGTTTGTATTAATATGCGCTTGGATTTAATAAACTATTATTGATTCAATTTATTTTGAATATGGGAGAATAATATCTATTAAATTTACTTGAGCAATTAACATACGTCTACAACAGTACTTGAACAATCCCAATTCATCTAAAGCCATCTTAGGTGTTTCTCCAGCTTGTACTTTTTCCACAAAAGTTTCGTATTTATCGGCTACAACAGTCCCGCAGGAAAAACAACGAACAGGAGTTAACATCAATATTCATATTTTTTTAACAGTTGATAACTATTTTGAAATATACCCCAAGATCTGATATTTAATCAGGAAATTTGTTTCAACATCTAATGAATTTTATGTTGATCCATTAATTAGAATATACTCACAAATTGTTACGTAACTAAATGGTTTAAATGCAGTAATAGTATAATAGAAATGAATAAATGTCCTCTGTTGATCTCGAATTATTTGGTGAAGAAATTGATGATTCTCAGTTACTTATACCATTAGATGAATATTTAACATCTGGTGTACATATAGGTACTACTATCGCCACCAAGAATATGAAAGATTTTATCTTCCGAGTACGTAAAGATGGTCTTTATGTGCTTGATATCAAAAAGACTGACGAACGTATTAGACAGGCTGGGAGGATACTGGCTTCATATGATCCTGAGGATGTGCTTGTGTGCGGTTCGAGACAATATGCCTCAGTACCCTCAACCAAGCTGGCCAGATTATGCAACTTTAAAGCCAATCCTGGTAGATTTGTACCGGGAACACTTACAAATCCCAATTCCAAGCATTTTCTCGAACCCAAGATATTATTCATCAACGATCCCCGGGCAGATAAACAAGCGCTACAGGAGGCAATTCGGATGAATCTTCCGGTTGTAAGTTTGTGTGATTCAGATAATGTGACATCCTATGTCGATGTGGTAATTCCGGTTAATAATAAAGGAAGAAGAGCTTTGGCCAGAGTATATCTCCTGATTGCTAC
>CAZRLL010000086.1:0-4015 GCA_964600735.1 uncultured archaeon | reverse complement strand
GTATTTACAATGATCATCCTAATTTGAATATTTTAGAATAGAAAATTTAAATCGATTAATAGGATAGTTCTTTTAATCATATATTATAGATGGAATTGATGGGAATTGGACATGGTTCTGCACCGGGTAAAGTAATTATCACCGGCGAACATAGTGTAGTGTATGGATACCCAGCCATTGCAGCATCCATCGGATTGAGATGCCATGTTCAGGCAACAAGATACTCGGATGGTATCTCTATTGAAGCAGGTGATATAGATTGTGAATTCAATTATTCAAAAGAAGATATTGACTCAATTAACAATGGAACTATGGTTTTTGAGCAGTTGGATAGTATCGCCTTATCTGTATCCAAAACATTAGGCAGTATTGAACCCAATGTTCATATCAAAATTGCTAGCGACATCCCCATTTCTGCAGGTTTAGGGAGTTCCGCAGCAGTAGCAGTAGCCTCAATTGCTGCTACTTCCGATCTATTTGATATAAAATTAACAAAAAACCAAATATCTGAAATCGCATTTGAAGCTGAAAAAGTAACTCATGGTACTCCTTCTGGTATTGATAACTCGATTACGACCTTTGGTGGAATTTTAAAATTTCAAAAGGGTAGAATCTCAGTAAAAAAATTGCTTAATCCTATACCATTAATAATTGGGAATACTTTAACCCCACGAAACACAAAAAAACTTGTAAAAGGAGTATCTGATCTTAAAAATGATCACCCGCAAATAATCTCTGAAATTTTAGATACAATGGGTAAACTTGCTAATACTATCGAAACTGCATTGGAGGAATCAGATTTACCCCTACTAGGTGAATTGTTTAATATTAATCATGGGCTTCTGGATTCGTTGGGTGTTGGCCATCCCACGTTATCTGAACTGGTGTGGAGAATGCGAGTTGAAGGAGCACTTGGGGCCAAACTTACAGGTGCTGGTGGAGGTGGTTGCATAATTGCTGTTTGTGACATTGATAAAAGAAAAGATATTGCAAATCAACTGAAAGATGTGGATATAATTGCCACAGAACTCTCATCAGATGGTGTGATACTTGGTAAACAATCCTAGAGGTGCACAAATGATAGAGAAAATTCCTGATAAAATAGCAAACTTATCAATAATTAAGCTAGGTGGGGCTGCAATAACTGATAAAAATCAAGAGTATACCCTCAGGCGGAAAATCCTTGATCAGGCAATGAACGAAATCAGTAAAAGTGGCGTATTTCCTGTAATTGTGCATGGGGCCGGTTCATTTGCCCATAATCTTGCTTCCCAATATCACTTGACTCATGGTGCGAGTTCAAAATTAACAGTTGAAAAACAAAGGGAGGGAATCGCCTTAACCCGTAATTCTCTCCAACAACTGCATAAATATGTACTTGATTCAGCTATAAATGTAAATTTATATCCATTCTCAATTCCAGTTTCTGCTACTTTAATTTCCAAAGGTGCTGATTCTGTAGATACATTTTACACCGACTCTTTATTCTCTGCATTAGAAAATAACTTTACTCCAATCTTGTATGGAGATATCTGCTTTGACAAAATTTCTAGTTTTAGGGTGATTTCAGGAGATAGAATCATTAAACTGATATGTGAAATATTCAAAAATGTCCTAGCAAAAAAAACCAAGATTAGTGTTGTTTTTGGATCTAATGTAGATGGTTTTTACAATAAACCACCAACCCAAACTGAATTTGAATTAGTTGAAAAATTAAATTACAATGATTTAACACAAGCAATAGAAAATGCAAAGGGTAGCACATCCGTAGATGTCACAGGAGGTATGCGGGGTAAATTAATTGAAATCAGGAAAATTATTGATCTTGGCATTGATGTTAAAATTGTAAATATTACCAAACCAAATAGATTGTACCAGGTTTTAACCCATCAAAATACAATAATGACCCAAATTCTACCAAATATTTAATTTTAGCAGTTTTTTTTTCTCGTCTAATATTAATCAATGATACGGCTGAATTCAAAAATTATCGCGTACCAATTCATAGCTTTTTTATTTAACCCATTGAATATCAACTTACCAAATGAAGATCTAAATATAGATCAGAGGTGTTTATATAATGAGTGAACCATCAGAAGACTTGATTACGGATGCTCTATCTTTATTGAATAGAATCCGGGATACTGGTAAAATTCGTAAGGGTACCAATGAAGTAACAAAATGTATAGAAAGAGGAGATGCATTACTGGTTTTTATCAGTCAAGATGTAAACCCACCGGAAATTATCAGACATTTACCTATTCTAGCAAAGGAGAAAAACATTGCCTATTTAAATGTACCATCATCAGAGAGATTGGGTAATGCTGCTGGAATAGATGTTGGAGCTGCTTCTGTTGCAATCCAGAATGCGGGTTCTGCAGAGACTGATTTGAAAAGCATAGTGGAAAGGGTAAAACAATTCAATTAGGTGTTAATAATTGAGTAAAAGTGATATCGATAACAGGATCGACAGTGCAGTACCAGCGGAGGTTATCCAAATTGTCGGTCGAGCTTCAACCATAGGTGAGGTAATTCAGATCAGGGCGCGTGTATTATCAGGTGATGATCAAAATAGAATTCTTACTAGAAATATCAAGGGGCCTATACAACTTGGGGACATACTCATGTTAAAAGATACAGAAAGAGAAGCTCGCAATTTAAGGAGAAGATAAGAATGCTTAGAAATTTCAAATGTTCTTTTTGTGGCCATGATATAGTTAAAGGAACTGGCATAATCTACGTAAAAACAGATGGTTCAATTCTTAGATTTTGCAATAGAAAATGCCGAGTTTCTATGGTTAAAATGAAACGTAACCCAAGAAAGTTGAAATGGACAAGTAGATACGAAAAGAAAATTTCCTAAATATCTGTAATTTTCATAATTAAATTTTCTAAAATTCTGTAAATTGTTTCGAGATTTAATCAGTAAAGGGCCAAAATTTGATTCCTGAAGCCTTTTTAATTTTTTCCATTTCTGTTAATATATCCCTTTCACTTGGGTTAAGTTCTTCCATATACTTTGTCATTAATGTTAATGCATGGTTTGCCCTTAAGTCAACATACAATATCTGACCTTCTTTCACTTGTCTGCCAAATGTCGGACCACGTACTGCGATTGATACCTCCTGACCAATTCTTGCTCTTTTTATAAAATCATTTTGGTATTTGATTTGGTGAATAGTCCCTACTCTCTGATTTTTTTCATTGATCAAAACATCTTTTGGTTTTAACTCACCACCTTCGATTTTGACACCTATTACCATAGGTTTGTTCCTTTTGAAAACAAATTGCGGTAGGTGTATAATTTTAGTTGGCCTAGGTAAATCTGCTAACGATTCAGCATCAGTCTTGCGTTTTATTTCACCTGACCATTCAACAAATTCATCAATCAACCGATAGATGATTGGATCCTGAAATATTTCTAATCCTTCAATAAATGCTAATTCTTGGGCATCTTCCTTTATTTTCACATTAAAAGCTAAAATAGCACCATATTCTGGAAATTTCTGGGCTATAATTGAAACATCTACAATATCCCTCCTTGCAACATCGCCTACGTCAGCGGATCTAATGGGAATTCCTTTTTCTTTCATTAATGAAATTAGAGCTTCTAAACTTCCTAATGTATCAGTTCTCACCAGTATACCCTCATCACTTGTTGAAATCTGTAGCGAGGATAATTCTTGTTGAATTTGTTGCTTTGCCTCTTCAATTTCTGCAGGTGAATTGGCAATATAAAGTGCTCCTCCAGATACAGCTTCATCCAATTTTGGAGCAGATATTTTTAAACCAGATGCTGCCCAGATAGTTGTGGGCGACTCGAATTTGTCTCTTGGGTCCCTCATTTCGTCCAATGGTTTTGGTTGTAATAGTGAGCGGATTTTTGTTTTAATCGGACCATTTTTTCCAGAAATAACGATTGTATCCTTATGAGATATGGACCCTGCAAATAATATTACATCGATTGTTGTACCCATTCCTACTTCCTCCTTAACCTCAAGTATTACCCCTCTCC
>CAZRLL010000085.1:8836-14468 GCA_964600735.1 uncultured archaeon | reverse complement strand
GGTGGAATAAAATGTACAAATTAGTACATGATTATAAAGCTTTGAATGAACGGTGAATGAGTAAACTGGAAGTTCATTATCAAATAATCCTTGTAGTATATTGTGAGTGTCATCAATTTTTCCCTCATATTCAATAATTGAAGTTTTCCCAAAACTGACCTTGGTAACACATTTAATTGAAAAAATACTCTCTTCCTGAGCTGAAGAAAGAGGTTCTAAAAATTTCACATCAATTGATCTAGAACTAAGACGTTCCTGCAGATTTGACATTAATTCATCCTGAATTACCTCACCGGTTTTAAGAAAAATGACCCTATCGGAAATTTCACTTACCTCGTTAAGGTTGTGACTTGTCAAAAATACGGTTTTACCCTCTTTATTGAGATCCTTGATAAGATCCCTTATTTCTCGCACTCCCCTTGGATCCAAGCCTAGTGTCGGTTCATCAAGTATTAGTAATTCAGGATTATGGACTAATGTTTGGGCAATAGCCAACCTTCTCTTCATGCCAGTTGAAAATGTACCAATTTTTTTATGTTCCACTTCATCGATTCTAACAGTTTCAAGCACTTCTTTGATTCTATGATTCAGTTCTTGATTGGGCACCCGATATACTTTACAAATATGTTTTAATGTCTCATGGGGGGTTAAATAGTCATAAAATCCAGGAATTTCTACTAGTGCACCTACATCTCGGAGCACCTTTCTCTCCTGGCCAAGCATCTGTTCTCCAAAAATAAAAACTTCGCCTTTTGTTGGCCTTATTAAATTGAGAAAAATTTGTATTGTTGTGGTTTTCCCTGCTCCATTAGGACCCAGATAGCCAATAGATTCTCCCTTCTTGATTTGCAGATTTAGATTTTTAAGAGCCTCTACATCACCATTGTACGTCTTACTCAATTCGATTGCTTCTAATGCTTGAACCATCTAATATCTTATTTGGTGATAATTATAAAAATAGTAAGGTCCGGAGAAATTTGACAAAAAGAACTCTTCGATAACATCTATGGACCATGTAAGTTTGAGAAGATAACACGTTAATTTTTTAATAAAAATTTGAAATATCTATTTTTTCTTTTCCTACGTAATGAAGTTTCTCTCCTGTTTCAGTTATAAATTTCTTAAATTTTAATTTTTCTCCTGATTCAGCAAATTTCTTAAGATTGCTAATCATTGCTTTTAATTCCGTTCTAATATTTCTTCGGATGCCTACAATTAATTTGTCCAATATAGATCCAAAGAATCCAAATCTCATTTTGTAATCTGCTGTCAAACTTACTCTTGTAGAATTTGCATCAGACTGCAATACCCACTGCGTTTGAAAAACTTTCAATACACCTAGTCCACCTGTCATATTTGAACTTATTCTTTTATATTTCTCCATAGCAATGAGTTCAAAGGTTCTCTGATTGGATACATAATAAAATCCACCCCCTTCACCTCGACTTAATCTATATGATGTAAAAGTCATCTTAGTTCCAATACCAATAATGGAGTCTGAAACAGAGATATCCCTAGTGGTGGGCTGCCAATCCGTCATGTTTTTATAATCAGTTAGAATGCTCCATATGTGTTCTTTTGGGACATTTATCTGAATAGTATGCGTATAACTCGGATTTCTTATTGAATGGTGTACCACAGACATTACATTTCTTCTCTTTTTTCTTAATCAGATGTCCACAATAGGTGCAAATGTTTGAACGATCCATCAGTCAAAATAAAATAATAGATATAAAAACTTCGCAGCATTGAACAATTCATTTCATGCTACCGATTAAATTTATGATATTTTTGTACTTATTGAACATGTTCGATGATCAGATTGTCCCATCACTGACAAGATCTGCTACCCAGTAGGTGTGGAGAGGCGACTGGTAAGTGATAATATTAATAAAAATTTATAATCCACAACAATATATTAATTCTAAATGCAATTTCTCATTTCTCTATTAGGTAAAAATCGGTTTGTATATATAATGGATAATTCATAAATGGTTTGTGAATCAAAAGGGATTAGAGAGACTTTCCCTAAGTAAAAAGAAGAAATCATGGCCATTAAGATTATTTTTAATCGCGATTAACATGTATCTTCTTTTCCTTCTGTTGGATTTTAGGGGATTACTCACCTTCTCTTACTATCTTTTTGCTGGTTGCTTTATTCTGATAATTATAAATCAATTTAAGCAATTAAGAAAATCCGAAAAATACGATAAACCGAAAATCTCCATAAAAGATGCTTTTAATCTCTCTTTCAAGTATCTTAAAATCAATCGAATATATGTGGTTGCCAGTGTGATTGGTTTGATTTTGGCAACTGTTGTAATTTCTCAGACCTTATTAATGGCTACTAGTTATCAACAGGATGCGTTTAATAGGTACATTGAGGATGATAGCGATACAGAGGCATTACAGGTCAATATATGGGGCGTTCAAGATTTAGATTCATATATGGAATTCCAGGATGAGTTACAAGGTAAAGTAGAGCAATTATTTGATAAATACGACTTTGAATTGCTAGAAATTAAATCAGAAACACGATTTTCATTTGAGGTCATCACTGGCGAGGAAGTTGTTGAGCCCGAGGGTTTTAGATACATTCCCACTGAATACTTTGAATCCTTTACATGGACAAGAGAGGTGTATGACGCATTGTATAAGCTCCCAACTTTTGATAAATCCATTAGATTTAATCCCCATGATACTATTGTTATCCTCAACTCTTGGACAGAAAATTCCATCGATGATGTACAAAATAACAATTCCATCAGAATTATCGCAGGAAGTAGTTATAAGGATAGTATGGATAATTCAAGCTTTGCTTCTCATACGGTGCGAATAACTAATATTTGGAAGCCTACCTCAATTGATGTAGATTATATCAATAATAATGACCTCTGGGAAATATTAAACATGTGGACTAACATATTGTATACTGATGTTGACATGCAATTCACATTGTATGAGAATCTGACCACACTTAGCCAGCAACAAGGTTATGAATATTTTGGAGAAATGCGCTCAAATTTTAAAATATATATGAATCTACCCAATTTGGTCGATGTTGGTTTAAACGAGTTTACATCCAAATTAGGCAAGCTAAACAATGAACTGCAGTCTTGGGGTTATTCTTACTATTCATCAAATATTTATATGGAAGTTTTTTCACCTCTGAGAAACAGTATCAAGAATTATCAGTCTATTTCAGTAATTTTTCGAATTATATTGTTGGTGGTATCTGCTCCACTAATTGGATTAGCTCTATTCCTGGTTTATTTCTCACTGACCCTGGTAGAACAGAGAAAATCGAGATTAATCGCTATAATGAAAATCAGGGGCACGTCCAAGGGTCAATTGCAATCCATGCTTATTTCAGAGGTTATGCTTGGCTCAATTAGTGCCACCATTGTTGGTATGGTATTATCTATCCCCTGGACCCTCTTATCATTGCGAAGTTCTGGAATACTGGAATTCAATGATCCGGGTATACCATTGGAGATTCCTTCAATGTGGTACTGGAAAATTCCTCTGATTGGTATAATTTTAGCAATCAATCTGAATATCGCAAGTATACTTAGTTTATCCAAAACCATAATTGATGAAGCTGAAGATACCATAGAGCAAAAGGAACCCTTTTGGCAGAGGTATTATCTTGATTTGATAATGTTTGCTGTTAGCACGATTTACTGGGTATTTCTTAGAGTATTTCCCATTGAGGGTTCATTCTTTGAATTACTATTATTTGGTCTGGGTCCTATCATGCTACTGGTTACACTTGTATCGTTACCACTTGTAGTAGCCAGGTATTTTGGAGAATTCATTGGTATTGGTTCTGATTTTCTATGGAAAATACAGGGTGGATTATTAGCACTAGCTACTAGAAATATGCGCAAAAATCGGTTTTCTGCCTCCAGACTTGCTGCACTCTTGATGATGGGTATGATGCTTAGTTTCTTCAGTGTAATTGTACCCACTACATTTCTTGAATGGGGACGTGAGGATGCCCAATATGATTTGGGTGCTGATATCTATATTCAGGGAATTGATAGTGAAAATAGTACTCAGTGGGATTTATTAGATGTTGATGGAATTAAATCCGTCAGTGAGATTGAAAAATTATCTATATCATCATATTCAGACCAAACAAGAGGAGGTGTATCTTACTATCAATTTCTTGGCATCAACACTTCAACATTTGCGAAAACAGCCTTTTGGAAAAAAAATTATGACAAAGACAGTCTGTCAAGCATTACTAACAGAATTACTGCTAACACAACTGTAGGCATACAGAGCAAACAAGTTGAAGCAATGGGACTGAAAATAGGTGATAAATTTTCAGTAAATTTAGGAGGAAATAGTCAAAAAGAAATCACATTGGAAATTACTACCGATTTTGATTATTTTCCCAACTTGGTAAACTATATTCCTGTAAAGTACGAATATGGCTATTCGATTTGGGAAGCAACAATTCTAACCAATATTAGCTTGATCCGGAGTATGATGGATTATAATGAAGATTTGCAGAGTGAGAAAGGTGCTTATGTAAGTGTTGAAAATGATGCAGATGTGACTAAGGTAAAAGAAAATTTGCAAAAACGATTTGAGGATGCAAATATGACATCAATAGGAGTGGTTAGTTATAAAGATGTGTGGACGGATTTCTCCGAAGCAGATGAAACCAAATTGATTATTTCCACGTTACAAGGAATGTTAGTCATTACGATTTTGGTTAGTGCAATTTCGGTAGGATATTTCTCCTTCATCACTTTGGCTGAAAGAAACCGGGAGATAGGTACTTTTAGGGCAATTGGAATGATCAAAAAACAAATTTTTGTATTACTGGTTATTGAAGGGTTAATCCTTTTATTTTCTGGAATTTTACTCGGGGGTATATCAGGTTGGTTTTTATCTTCTAATTTCTTTTTCATGATTACTTCTGAAAATCAGGGTGGATCAGTTCCACCCACGAGAATGATTATGCCCTGGGACATAATACTAATTTTTTCAGCAGTATTAATAGTACTAACTATTTTGGCTGCAGCAATACCTGCTCAGATAACAGCATCAAAACAAACAGGAAATATTTTAAGGTCTGAATAAAGGAATTCATCATCAAAAATCTGTATTTTATCTTAATTCAGTTACCGTCAAGTTGTGTCTCCAGAGTACAATTCACCAATAATTTTAGATGGTCCTCCAAGTGGATCAAATTTTTCGTAATCCCCATCAAATATGCCATCATTTAAAATCTGACCATCTGAAAGCGTGATAACTCTCATTCCAATTCGAAGCATACCAACATCATGTGTTACCATGATTATAGTGGGTTCCCAATTCATCTTCTCGATTTTTTTCCCCCCCTTATTTAAATCGTATAGTAAATCAATAATTTCCTTACCCTTTGTACTATCAAGATCACCGGTAGGTTCATCTGCAATTATAATAGAAGCTTTATTGATAAGGGCACGTGCTATTCCCACTCTTTGTCTCTCCCCACCACTTAATTCATTGGGGTAATGAGTTGCCCGATGTTCTAAACCAACCATTTTCAATACATCCAGAGCCCATTCTCTCCGCTTAGTCCGATTAATTCCAGCTATTAACAGAGGTAATTCCACATTTTCAATGGCAGACA
>CAZRLL010000085.1:0-8826 GCA_964600735.1 uncultured archaeon | reverse complement strand
CATCAAGCAGGAAGAAATGCTGGAAAATTATCCCTATATCATTTCTACGCATTAAAGCCAATTCATCTTCAGTTAAATTACCTAAATTGATGCCATTTAGATTTATCCTCCCCTTTGTTGGTTGTTCTAATCCTCCCATGAGTGATAAAAGAGTACTTTTACCAGACCCTGATTTTCCGAGTATTACTATGAATTCACCAGGTTTTATTTCTAGTGTAACTCCTCTAACGGCATGGACTACTGTTTCCCCAATGGGATAATCCTTGGCGACTGAATTTAACTCCAATATCGACATTTTACTAACCTCGCTCATGCGTTTCAGGGAGGATATAGATACGACTCTTTTCTTCATCCTCCACAAATCTCACATAATCCCGAATATTATATTTTTCTCTCAAATCAGAGGGAATACGGACCATGCCAAATTGATTAACCACGCCAATCTCCTCTCTCTTTGCACTCTTCCAATCCCGGACTTCCTTTTGATCAACTGATCTTCTTAAACCGGCAATTACACCATCCAAGATATTATAGGATTGACCAGTCATCCTTTCAAACCTATTATCATGAGTTACCACTATTATGGTTAGATTTTGATCACGATTTAAAATATGCAAATAATCAATAATTTCCATAGTTGTTTCTGAATCTAACTCCCCAGTGGGTTCATCAGCAAATAATATTTTTGGATCATTTGCCAGAGCTACAGCAAGTCCAGCTCGTTGAGCTTCACCACCAGATAATTGGCCCAGTTTATGATCCTTCCTACTAAAGAGACCAACAGATTCAAGTAGCTCTCGTGCCCTTTCATTTCTCTTTTGACTAGGGTATCCAGCAACTTCCATTGCATACAATATATTATCTATTGCCGAGAGATGAGGAAGTAGATTTCTTTCCGGAAGCTGCCACAAAAAACCACATGTGTTTCTATGGTAATAATCTAATCCATCTTCACCTAACTTGTGAACAGGTAAATTATCAACAAAAAGTGCCCCAGTGGATGGTTTAATCATTCCTCCAAGAATATTCAATAGAGTACTTTTTCCGGCACCCGAGGGTCCGATGATCGCAGTAATAGTTCCCTGGTTGATCTGTAAATCTATTCCTCGAAGTGCCTGGAAATAGACCTCACTGCTTGGATCTTTATAGTGTTTGGTAATCTGATTTAAATGAATGAATGGCCTTGCTTTTACTGACACTCTAGAAACTCCTGAAAGTACTCTGTATTGAAAATGCCCTATTTCAGTGACAATTTTTTAACCTAAAATAATCTTCGTATTCTCATAAAAAAATAAATTTAATTTTGGAGATTTTCATCCAATTTTCTATAGTTTTACAAGAGGTAGAGAATTTTTATTTATTCAATTTTGGATCTATTATTTATTTGAAGTGCAAGTAAGGCTTTTTGTGCGTGTAACCTATTTTCAGCCTGTTCCATTACTGCAGAATGAGGGCCATCGATTACCTCATCTTCCACTTCAAGGCCTCTATCGCATGGTAAACAGTGCATATAGATTGAGTTGGATCTGGTCAGTTTCATCCGTTCAACAGTGGCTTTCCAAGCCTTGTGTGGTGCCTGGAATTCAGCTGCCTTATCCAAATCAGGTAAAATTGAAATTGGTCCCCAGTTTTTCGGGTAGACAACGTCAGCATCTCTGAAGGCATCATCCATATCATGAGTAATGGAAAATTGACCACCTGATTTGTTAGTATTGGATTTTGCTTGATCGATAATTTTAGAATCAAGTTCAAATCCTTCGGGATGCGCAAGTACCACATTCATTCCCAATCTGCTCATCAAGAGAATTAATGACTGGGGAACTGCAATTGGGCGAATATACTTACCATATGCCCAAGAGACAGCAATTTTTTTACCATGTAGGTTATCAGCACCAAAATGTTGTCGAATTGTTAGCCAATCAGCCAGTACCTGACAGGGATGGTACATGTCGCATTCCATATTGATTACGGGTACACCACTTTCTTTGGCATAAGTCCTTAGAACTTTGTTCCCATCTCCATAGTTTTCTTTGGTAAAGCAATACCTAACACTAATTGCATCACCATATCTGGATAATACGCCTGCGGTATCTTTTATCACTTCACCAATTGAAGCTTGCAATTGGGCTGGATTAAGCGTATGAGTCTCACCTCCGAGTTGTGTCATAGCTGTCATGAAACTGGTACGTGTCCGGGTACTCGTATTATAAAAGATTGAAAACAAGGATCTGCCATTTAGGATATCTGTGTGTGAAATACCTGTTTGTCTTTCCAGTTTTAATCGTTCTGCCAGTTGCATTACTGCTTCAAGAGCTGGTTTATCCCATTCTTGTGTTGTAATTAGATCCTTGGGGAATATCGAATCCATCTTTTTTCATCACCTACTTTCTAAACAAAAATTTACTGTTCCATTATCGTAAAAATTGTATTATTAATTAACAACTTTTCAATTTAAATCTAGCTTGATATTCCCCCAGTCACGCTACTTCTAGGTAAAATGGATGTACAAATAATATAAATATCCGATAGGATCTAGATTCTACTAATGTTAAACAATCAATAAAGATAATTAAATAGAATATTACTTATTAATTTATCATAATTTGTAAAGAAATGATTAGAAAACTAAATGATATTAAATTTTCTTATAAGAATATTTTATTAATCACCCTGATCTTACTATAAATTAGATAGAGAAATTTATGGCCGGTTATATTGACTACCCACGTATTGATGGAAACTCTAATGTAGTTAAATCTGGTATCCGAAGATTTTATTCACTCCGTTTACTCGTCCGAGATGCATTTTTTACATCAATAATACTTTCTCTGTTAGCTCAATATATTCACAGGGAAATATCACTTGCCGGTATTGTGTTGCCTTTAAGCATTGGATTTGGATATGCTTTAGGATTCGCAATCAATGATTATTTTGATAAAGATATTGATGTTCTCGATCCAAATAAATCAACTGGAAATTACTTTGTAAATAATTCAATAGGAATTGGATTCTTTGTACTGGGATTAACATTTATATTCTTATTATACTCATTTTCCCTATTTGGGATTGAGGGTCTGTCCGTCATATTATTATCTGTATTTGCTTTCATGTCATATTCTGCTAAGCCAATTAGATTTAAAAGTCGTCCTGGTATGGATTTAATCAGTCATGGTTTATTTAATGAAACATATCCCTATTTAATAACAATGTTTTTGTTGAAATTTAATTGGGGGATAATTGACTACTTGATTCTTGTTATATTGTTCATGAATTCGATTGTTAATCAAATTGGTCAACAACTAAGGGATTATCATATAGATACACAAATTGAGACAAATTTTACTATTAAGTATGGTAAAGAACGATCGAGTGCAGTATTTAAGTTAATTAATTTGCTAATCGCTACAATCTCCTTTCTTGCGATGATACTTGGTTTCGTGGATATTTTCTTAATACCATTGATAATTATTGTTCTACCAATATTTATTGATAGAAGTCTGAAATACAATCAAACTAGATCCTCCAAGATTTACAAGGTAACCATCTTTTTATTTTTCATGTATTGGATTATTGTTTTTCTATTACAATTTATGAATTAATTTTCAGGAATTTTGTTAACCCAGCTTAGTATAAATTTCCAATTATATACGGAAAGTATAAAACTACCAAGAAACTGAAAATCTCGTGGTACTATCATTTATTATTCAATACTGGATTACTTTCTTTGCTGTAATTTCAGTTATTATGAATATTAGTATCATAATATTAATCCTTCGAAGAAGGGAGCAAGCAAGGAACCAAATCACCTGGCATTTGATAGGTACTATTATTGCAATTTCTATATGGATATTCACAGTTTATTTACAAATTGAATATTTCACAATTGATGATAGTTTATTCATAAATACCATTATTGCAGCTATAAGCAACATAGTCATTTTATTTGGGTTAATATTAATGGCTGGTTTTGCTAAGCTGTTGGTTGAACCAAAATTAGATTTTAAACAAAATATGTATTTATTTGTTTTATTTGGAATTGTAATAGGAATTTACATTCTTAGCATTTATGCTGCAAATCAAAATGAAGAGAATTTTGTTAATATTTCTTCACTTATTGCAAATCTTGTTAATTTAATTGTAATGATTTCGGTTATAATACTCATAAGAACTGACCTAAACATCTTATTAAATGAAGATTTGAGTGACGTTCAAGAATTTCAGATAAAATCAGCAAATCGAAGCATTTCAATAGGATTATTGGGAATCCTTCCGATAATTATTCTCGCACGAATTTATAGTAACCAACTATTAGCTATATCCTTCATTGTAATTGCAATTGCATTATTCTTTTTAATTAATGGTTACCTAATAGATCCAAGAGTTGCGTTTATCCTTCCATATAAAACATATTTAGCAATTATAGTAAATGATGCAGGGAATTTGAAATATTCAAAAGATTTTATGGGAGGTCGGGATGTTACATCAACGATGTTAATTTCAAGTACGCTAAGTGCGATTACTAGTGCAATGGCAGAGTTTTATGATAGCGAAGTGCTACCAGAATTAATAGAATTTCAAGAAAGATTAATCCTATTTAATTCAACTGAAGAATTCTTTTTAGCAGTTTTTACTGATCGTGATTCTCCATTAATTAGAGAAGCAATGGGGAATACTATCAAAGAAATTATTACCGAATATGGTAAGAATATTAAAGAAGCTATGTCCGATCATAATGTTTTAGATCTTGATCCTATATTCAATAAAACCTTTTATTTTATTTATTAATTAATTAATTACACAGGATCACGACATCAATATGCTAAGATATTCAAAGCACATATAATTGAGGAACCAATTTCAGTTTTGGAACTATTTGACTTAAGGAGATTAGAAGAATAATATACTTGATAAATTTTCATCAACATAGAACCTGTATTTAAAATGGACCCATAACAAATTTTAGCGTGGAGGAATTAAAATAACTAATGACGTAGAAACGAAAAAATCAAACGACATCGTTCATGATCAATTAATTCTTAAATGGCTATCAAGCTGTGGGATCGTTCAGCCATATCGAGTTTTGTTTATTTTACTAACATTTCAAGTATTTCATTTTGCTCTATTAAGTTACCTCGTGAAACAAATTCACTGGTTATCAATTGTAATTATTGCTGCATACTTACTAATCGGAATAATTTTTGGATTAAATGAACTCTATCGCTGGTTTCCAATATATTTAGCATTGTTTGTTTATGATCTGATGAATGTAATATTAGATTTAATTACATTTAACTCAGATAGTGTAATTCATCAAATAAGAGACAAATTACAGTTGTATTCTTATGATCTTGATGACATTATATTTTCTTGGATCCTTGGTGGTGAATTACCAAGTCATTACTTTATTGAACATCACAACATAATGATAGATATTTTATTTGGAATCGTTTATATGATAACATTAATCATTTTGGTCTCATTTATACTTTATGTTCGAATCTATAGATATAATTATTTTGACAATGTTGCTCAAATAGCCTTGTTAACTGCATTGACGGTGAGTATATTATTTATATTTTTACCAACAGCCCCTCCTTGGTTTACTTATTACTACGGATTCAATCAATCTTCAAATATCACAATTGAAAAACAATATGCTGCAGCTGGTTTATGGAACTTGGAAAAGGAAATTAAAATAATCCCAATTTCGAATATATTATGGGAATTCTCTAGCTTTAAATTCGGATCATTTCCCAGTCTTCACATAATCGTCTCTTCACATATCTATTTAATATTACACAATATGAAATCTAAATTCAAAAATTACGCATTAATTTTATTAATTTTGAACAGTATGGGTGTAGTTTATTTGGGTCATCATTACATTACAGACGTTTTGGGAGGAATTTTGCTTAGTTATCTAATAGTAAAATTTTCCGTTAAAAATTAGAAAGATTATTTATTAAAGCTTCAAATGAATTTTGTCTTGGGGAAAATTAAAACCATCTTTTATCATTTCATTTCAATAAAAACAGGATTATTTTTGCTATCAAAGCCATAAAATATTATTCTTTGAGGTAGACATGTTTTTTAACATATTACAATCTGATGATACATGGCAGATCTACCCTTTAATCAGGATTGGATCGAAAACATTGCGGATAATAGGATCTCTTTTTTAACTACGATCTTTCTTGTTTTTACATTTCTAGGAGCTACAGAGGGATACATTCTATTAATTGTTGGTATTTATTGGCTAAAGGATAAGAAAATTGGTTTTGAAATCACGATGGTGGCTATTTTTAGCGCATTTAGCAATGCAATTTTAAAATTAATTATCCAAAATCCCCGACCATTTGTAAAGGATGGTACTTATGAAGATAAATGGGCAATTGCCGAGTCTGATATGGAGGATACAAGTCTGGAGTATTCTACTCCGTCAGGACATGCCATGGGTTCGGCAACATTCTGGTCATATTTGTACAATAAATTTCAGAGTAGAAGCACTTTGCTATTGGCAACTGTGATGATTTTAATGGTCGGATTATCCCGTCCTTATTTGGGAGTGCATTATTTTGAGGATATTATCCTTGGTTGGATGCTCGGATTGTTTGTTACCTTTATTATTTTGAAGAATGAAAATTCAATTAGTAACTGGTGGAGTTCCTATTCAAATAGTTTGAAAATATCAATTATCATGGCTGTATCCATTGTACCCTGGATCATCGGGGGACTGATCAATGATCCTACTTGGGGTTTCGATGTACAACCATTAGCAACTTTTGGAGGGTTTTTCGCAGGAATTGTTCTTGGCTACATGTCTGAAGGTGAAAAAATAGGATTTTCCCCCGAATTTAAATCCCCGGTAACAGCTATTATGAGGTATTTACTTGGGGTAATCCTAGTATTTGTTACGTTGATCGGCTTGGATGGTATTTTTGCTGAAATTAGCGATGATGATTCGTTTTTGGGATTCTTGCTTCGATATATCAGATACTTTATGGTCGCATTCGTGGCTTCATTTATTGTACCTTTATTATTTGTAAAATTAAAATTAGCTGATTACGAGCTAAAATAATGAATTATTGATTTCCAACTCGTTCCCATACTCTTTTTGCCAACACCTCACATTTTTTCGATATTAGTGATTCGTCAATCCCCGGAATAATGCCCTCTCTCATGCATACACGCCCATTTATAATTGAATAATCAATTGATTCATGTATAACTCCGAAGAGAATATGACCCATTATATTATCGGGACCTACAGGTGATTTGGGATAGTAATTGGAAATAATCAAATCTGCTTTATAATTTGGAATCAGTTTGCCAGTATCCACTCCAGTGATATTTTTTATAATTCTCGGATTAACGTAAAATTGGGAGTTAAATATCTCTGCCATCCCTACAGTATTATCCTTTAGATCATGTTTGTGAATCAGGGATCCTACCATCATTTCAGCTTTCATATCAGATGACATCCCGTCGGTCCCCAAACCAAATGGTATGTTCAATTCGTTTAATTTCCATATATCCATGGTACCCACCGCATTGTTCATGTTTGACCTTGGCTGATGAGTAATATTAGGACTAGATTTCTGGAGAATCGGATAATCAACTTCATCTAGGTGAATACAATGGGCAAGTATCGCTTTGTTGCCTAGTAAAGCAAAATCGTCGAGTCTTTGGATTACAGTTTTATTAAAATTTTCCTTGGAATGATCCATATCTGCTTTTCCCTCTGCCACATGGATATGTATTCCTGTATTTTGTCTCTCAACGATTTGCTGAGCCTGGGACAAACTATCATCGCTTAAAGTAAAGGCTGCGTGCAATCCTAATGATCCACTAATCAATTCTTTTTCAGAGGAATTGCATTTTTTAATAAATCTATCATTTTCTTGTAATCCTTTACCTGCTTCCTCATCACAATTTCGATTGGATACCTCGTAACAAAGGTTTGATCTCACACCCAACTCTTGTGCTGCTCTTTCTATGAGATCCAGACTACCGGAGATGTGAGAAGGACTCGCGTGATGATCCGCAACGGTAGTTGTGCCGCTTTTTAATGATTGAATGTATCCAAGCAAAGCACTATGATAGATATCATCAGCCAGAAGTGCTTTATCAAGCTTCCACCATAAATTTTCAAGTACATTAACAAATCCCTTTGGAAATGGGGGTAACGGCATACCAGTAGCAAATGCACTGTAAAAATGCATATGGGCATTGATAAAACCCGGCATCACCAATCTACTTTTGGCATCAATAATTTCATCAGAAGTAGAGTATTTTTTTTCTAATTCTTCTGTTTTTCCAATTTCAATAATTTTATCGTCCTCAATGTAAACTCCTCCTCCGTTTATTACTTTTCTACTCTCATCAAATGTTATTATATTTCCGTTTTTAATTAAAACACTCACATAGATGGATTTGAGTACGCATTTAATTTATGGCTCAACAATGTATGAAAGAATACTAAATATGTTTGAATAAAAACTTCATTATTCCATTAATACACCTTTGATTTCTTATTTTTTTTCCGATTATTTTTGCTTTTTATTGTAATTTTCATAACAATTAAAGTAACTACGAAAACGAAACTTAAAATTTGAATATAGATTGGTGGAATTAATTGTTATATCCCAAAATCACAAAGTAAATATATTAATTATACATTATATAAAAACAGGACATAAGTCTCATCTAATCGTTCAAATCAATTATTTCACTTTAATGCATCTCGTGTTATTATTATTGACCGATTAGATTTTTTGTAAGTCTTTCACCCCTCCTAGAATTTTCTTGAGACAAATTATTAAAATT
>CAZRLL010000084.1:0-14502 GCA_964600735.1 uncultured archaeon | reverse complement strand
TGATCTGCCAGTGGAAAAAGACATGGAAACCCTGTCTCCAAAGAAATCAGTGGATGGAGGAGCAGGAAAGAAGCACGTTTTCGTAAGAAAAGAGGTTATTGTTACTCGTAAGAGGATGGCGACATCTAACACTGACTGCTGAACATGTATTTGTATATACAAAAATGATCATGAAATCGAGTTGTGTGCAATCTGAATTAATTCCTAATGAATATTTGAGAATAAAAAGCTCATAAAACTTGTTCTTCTTGGCAAGGTTTTTCTTTCTTAGTTTATACCCTCAAAACACTAATTTAAAGGGAATTAGTTGATCTATGACAAATCCAAAGGTATTTTTTGATATTTCCATTGGTGGCAATGACGCAGGTCGAATCACTATGGAATTAAGAGCAGATGTAGTCCCCAAGACTGCAGAGAATTTTCGTGCACTATGCACTGGAGAAAAAGGTTATGGATATAAAGGAAGTACTTTTCATCGAGTAATAACTCAATTCATGTGCCAAGGCGGAGACTTTACAAATCATAATGGAACAGGTGGAAAATCGATCTACGGATCAAAATTTCCTGATGAGAATTTCACGCTAAAACACGAAGGACCGGGTATATTATCGATGGCTAATGCAGGACCGAATACAAATGGTTCCCAATTCTTTTTATGTACGGTTCCTACTTCTTGGCTAGATGGCAAACATGTGGTATTTGGTATGGTGGTAGATGGAGTGGATGTTGTTAAGTCAATCGAGAAAGTCGGATCACAATCTGGTAAAACCAGTAAAAAAGTTGAAATCAAAGATTGTGGTCAATTGTAATTCTACGAAATAAATTTTACAATTTACTTAATACACCTTTAAAACTATTTTAAGCAATAATTACTTTAAGAATTTCATTCGTAATATCATCCAAGATATCCGTGTCCAATAAATCATGAATCGTTTCAAATTCTTTAACACGTTTATTTAAAATCTCTTCTGCTTTAAGAAATGTGCGAATTCTTGGTAGAATTATCACCGGAAAAATAATTGAGTAAACTGTCAGGGCAGAATGCTGAAAGCGAGGATCCTTTAGAGTGGGATCAAAATGATAGAATGAAAAATTTATTGAAGATAATTTTTGTAAGCCAGAAAATGGAATAACAAAGGTTGATTTTCCAAAAGTATGTGTGAGTCCAATTGCAGTTATTGCGCTTGCAGAAAACGATACTGATTCATTTGGTGTTATGCTATATTTTTCAATCATTTTTGGTGATTCTGCAATAGCATCAGGTCCCAAATCACCATTTAATGATATTATCCAACCTATAATTCCTTCGTCTAACAATCGTTTCAAATTCCCTTGTTCTTGAAAAACAAAAATTGGATCAAAAGATATATAGCGCGCAAGTATTAGGAATGCCAAAGAAATAAAGAAACGCGACATGATATAGTTAAATACTAATAAATTAGGAAATACGGGTATTAAAACTACAATGGCCAAAATCGAGAAAAATGCTCCCAAGCTAAATAGTACAATCATTGCATTATTCAGGAATTTTAAATTGTCATCAATAATTTCCTCGGGCAAGGCATTTTGTAGGCGTATACCCATAATAAATGCAGTAACTAGTGTAACTGTACTAGTCACAATTATCATCCTGGTCAAAGGATGGTATACCTCCGTCCACTCCCCATTCTTTTCTATACCATAAAATTTCGCATTATTTAGAACATATTGCTCCAATCTCATTCCTAGTAACATTGCTGAACTAATCATAGAAATATTTGCCAATCTATGTGTCATTCTTCCAAGTGCCGGTTTCGCAAAAATTGATGCTAACATGATTCGCGATATAATTCCAGATATCGCACCAATGTGAGAGATTAGTATTATATTATCATCACTAAGCCACTGGACATTTAGCAACCAAGGAAAGCCAAAGAAAATCCACACTCCAGTTAGAAGAGTGATTAGGATTAAACGCCATATGGCAAGAGAAGGAAAATTAAATAATGATTTTATGAGATAAATTAAAGTTATGAAAAAAGGAGGACAAAAAATTAAAATTAATAAAAGTAAATCAATTATTGAGTCCACGAATTTAAATTCGGTCTTGCATAATATTAATGTTATTTGTATTCTATGAATATTCAGTCGATTTAAAGTTTTTTAGAGAAATAAAAATTGGATACAGTATTATAATATAAAACTAGCTACTGCTTATTTTGATGTATATTCCCATGTCCATCCATTTTTTTCAATTATTTCAATGAATTTTCTCCGATAAATCGATTTTGAACCCTTTTTATCAATTAGAAATATCTTTTCCCTTGCAATTGTCTTCTCATATGCTTGGACTAACAATTCTTCATTAACAAATTCATGTACATATTTGGGAGCAACATGGCCAATTTGATAACTATGTTTTTCTAGTTTCTTGATAAATGAAGGACAATAGTGTCCTCCTCCAAGTCCAATAAATGCAATATCATCACCGATCACTTCATCTTGATACAGATCAATAATATCTTTTATCACTTCTGCAATCAAATTACAAGCAGCAATGTCCCCCCATTCCTTCTCAGTTCCTCCAGTCTCCAAAAATATCACCGGGATGTCTAGAGATGAAGGACCGTGGTGTGTAGCTTCAATAGTAGTCAGATAATCATTGAGGCCTGCTTTTTCCTGGTATTTTTTAATTTTAAAATAAGCTTCCCTTAATGCTAATGAAGGTGCAAAGGATAACTGATGATCATAACCACCGTGTCCTGATTCTTTTCCCCAAATTCCGGTAGTGTGTACAAGCAATGATTTTTTTGCAGCGGATGAGGAATGTTTGGAGGCAAATATTACTAAATTTGATTTGATGTGTCCTTTCAAAAAATCAGCAAAGATCGGTTCTATTGGAATAGTTAGAATCATTGCTTTTTGATTTTGCAGCAATTCATATTTACCCGCTGGCCACTCTGGAAGTTGTAGAAAATCTACTTTTTCAAATTCTAGCAAATTGAGCAAGTGATTTTTCATATTTAATCCTGCTAGATCAGTTAATGATACGATAATTACTATTGGGGCTTCAATTACTCTGGATGTCAATTTTTATCTGCCTAGTTTAATTTGGTATTACCAGTCGCACAATTATTTTTTTATCAAATTGAGATAAATCGTCATAACCCTGTCCATCACCAATATACATAATTGGGCGATTTGAAGTGTGTACAACAGACAGGACTGCTCCACCTTTTGAATCACTATCCAGTTTGGTCATGATAATGGCATCGATTCCTATGTCCCTATCGAATTGCTTAACCTGCCTAATAACATCATTACCTGCAAGTGAATCCCCGACAAAAATTTTCAAATCTGGCTCCGTCAAACGGATTATTTTTTCCAATTCTCGAATTAAATTAATATTGTTTTGCATTCGACCTGCAGTATCGATAATTACAACATCAACTCCTTTTGCTTCTGCATGATCAATTGCATCGATAGCAACTGCAGCTGGATCACCACCATAATTATGTGCAATCATTTTTACACCAAGTTTTTCTGCATGTATTCCGAGTTGTTGAATGCTTCCTGACCTATATGTATCACTAGCCGCAAGAACAACAGAATATCCTTTTTTATTCAAGAGGTGAGTGATTTTTGCGATAGAAGTTGTTTTACCAGTCCCATTTATTCCAAGCATGCAGATAATTAATGGTCGATTCTCTTTTTTCGCTTGCTCTAGCTTTTTAAATAAATCAACTTCATTTTCTTCTGGAATTGTTAAGATTCTTGTGATAGAATTCCTTAGTGCTTCCTCAACCATAGGTCTAGCACTTTTAAATCTTGAATGCTCAATGGATATTAATTCTTCTTTTAATATTTTCGCAAGAGATTCTGCTGTTTCAATAGCCACTTCATTTCTTATCATAATATTGATTAGTTCTTTTATAATAGGATCCAGATCTTTACTTTCTAGCTGTTTTATTTTAATCGTTTTAAGGGCATTTTTTAGACCTTTTTGTAACTTTCCAAACATCAAAATTCACTGACTGCTTAACTGATTCATTTGAGCTTGCAATCTTGATGCAATTTCTTCTAATTTTTGCCTCTCTGTACTCAATTGTTTATACACAACAGTCATTTCGTTTAATCGTTTTTCTACTATATCTTTTGCTTCATCGACTGATTTAGGTACAATTACTTCTGAGCCAATATTAACAAGAATCTCGTCACCAGTCAATTTTGCTTTTAGTAAGATCATACCACCCATTGGAATAATAATTTCGTTCTCGAGCGGCTGATATTTGCCAATCCCGTCTATTGTTGATAAGTTTAATGAAAGTTCGTCAATTACTGACAGAATTTGAGATTCTTGGGATTCAAAATGCTGGAGTTGAGACACTGCCATCTGGTATTGACTATACAATTGTTGTGCTTCTGATTTATTGTCCTCGGGTGGTTGTATTGGATAGCTCAATTATATATCCTCTACTTAACATGAATTTTGAAATTATCCTTCTCAACATCTTTAAAGAGAGTTTTTTTCGCATCTTCTAGCTTGATTTCTTTCAGCCCACCCTTTTTGGGAATAAATATTTCCGTTCGTTTTACCCTATGTCTACTACCTATCTCGCTATAAACACGTTCCAATGCATCCTCGATTTTGGATGCTTTGCATTCAACATTAATTGGGATTTTTCTTTTATTTTTGATGAAATAACCAGATACTCGATAGATTTTATATTCTGTCATATGTTCCCAATTGATGATTTTCTTTTATACTAATTGATTGGTTCGTTTGATACTATTTGATTTTTTAGTATAATTTGACTATCAGATTTAGTCACAAATTAAGTGTGAATGATCTATTACGATTTTATATTTATACTTCGTATAATTTGAAAATGTCGACATTAACATATTGCCAAGCCATAAAAATATGAAATATTGTAGAATAAACAATTTGGAATGATTACGCTTTTAATATAACGAGTTATAATTAACTGGCGGATACTATGATTACAATTCAGGCTAAATTAATCGATATCAGGTCGATTGAACCAATTATAATGATTTCGCATTCAACGGCATCAAAATTGCTTTTAAGGCATACGGATACAGTCACACTACGATACGACCTTAATGAGTTAGTCGCATCTCCAGTTGTTGTTAAGGGATTTATTGAAGATAATGTACTTGGGATTAGCGAAAAATATGCTGCTTGGTTAGGTATTGAAGAAGGATCTCAAATTTCTTTGTTTACTAGAAGACCTCCTAAAAGTTATGAATTGATAAAGAAAAAAATTGAAGGTATACCATGGTCCGTAAATGATGTTCGGACAATTGTGAATGATATTTCAAGAAGAAGATACACAAGTTTGGAAGTGGCATCATTTACCCTTGTTTCTCAATTTCAAGGGTATGATAATCAAGAATTGAAGGCTGTTGCCCAATCGATGGCAGAGGTAGGTACTCAGTTTAATTTTGCTGAACCGACCTATGATAAACATAGCATCGGGGGTATACCTGGAAACAAAATCACACCGATAATTGTATCAATTGTAGCTGCTGCTGGTTTACTTATACCCAAAACCTCCTCTCGAGCAATTACCTCACCTTCTGGTACAGCTGATACCATGGAAGTACTCTGTGATGTAATATTTACTCCTGATGAAATTTCTGAACTTGCACCAAAATCCCGGGGTATGATTGTTTGGAATGCACCCTTGAACTTATCACCTCTTGATGATATTGTTATTGACATCAAACGTCAATTAGGAATTGATCCTACTGATCAAATGCTGGCAAGTATCGTTTCCACTAAAATTGCCATGAGTGTTAATAATTTAATATTCGACATTCCCACTGGCCTGGGAACTAAAATGCCCTCAAGGAGTAATGCAATCAATTTTGCTCATTCTTTAATTGGTTTGTGTCGACAATTAGGAATCCGTGTTGAGGCTGCGTTAACTCTAGGAGAACAACCCCTTGGACATAATATTGGACCAGCATTAGAAGCAAAGGAAGCTCTTCAAATATTAGAAAATAAAACGTCAGAAAGTCGAGTTTCAATATCAGTAAAAGAGAAGGCCATTGAATTGGCTGGCATTTTACTTGAGATGGGAGGATTAACATCTACAAACAAGGGCACTCAAATGGCACAAGAATACATTGATTCAGGAAAAGCCCTCCAGAAATTTAAAGAAATAATCGAAATCCAAGGAGGAGATCCAAATATCTCTTCAGATGATATTCAGCTTGGAGAATACTCGCTTAATATTCCTGCAGCTAAGGATGGCTATATAACACAAGTACTTAACAATTCAGTTAAAAATATTTGTATAACGGCTGGAGCTCCAAAGGATAAGGGAGCTGGTATAATTTTACACGCAAAACTTGGAGAGTTTGTCCATGAGGGAGACGTACTTTTCACTATATATTCAAATTCCGAAAGCAAATTATCACTCGCTCAACAAACATGTATTTCCATGCCAGCATATACCGTTGAGGGGATGATTATACGAAGAATTGGATCATCACCAGAAGGAGAAGTTTAATATTTATTTAACCCATAAAATAATTTCACAGCAATTTCGTATACTTGATAATCTTATCAATTTTAACACACATATTGTTCCCAGCAGAAATTAATTTGCCAAGTCGGGTTATAACATATGAACCTGAAATAATCAATAATAGGATTTTAAAAAAAACAGAGATTGTTTCCAATCTTGTCGAGAACCAAATTGATCAAATCATTAAAAATGAGAAAACGTTAGTTATAATAAATGATCATCATCGTTCAACTCCATCTTATAAAATATTAAAAATATTACCTGAAATTGCTCCAATCCACAAGATCGATTGTATTGCTATTGCAACAGGATCACATGAACCACCTACAAAGAAGGAATTCAACCGGTTATTAAGGGGAAATGAGAAACATATTGATGTGAGATATGTTTTGCACGATTCTAACTCAGAGGACATGATGTATTTAGGGACAACATCAAGGGGTACGATCGTAAAAGTTAATCCCATATTATTGGAATATGAACAAATCCTAGCAATCAACTCCGTTGAACCCCATTATTTTGCTGGATTTACTGGGGGAATAAAATCAATTATTCCTGGAATGGCTGCATTATCTACTATTGAACAAAATCACTCATGGGCAATGGATGGTGCCGTCGGACCTACAATTCTAAAAGATAATCCACTTCAACTCGACCTATGGGAGGCTGCGTCGTTTTTAGAATGCAGTTTGTTTGGGATACAGATGGTAAGCATGCAGGATAATATATTTTCTGTGTCTTCGGGGAAATTAAAGGATGCATTTAGTGAAGCAGTTGATATTTCAAAACGGGTTTATACGAAAAAATTGGAAGAACCAGTGGATATAGTTCTGAGTGTGATTTATCCACCACTGAATTATTCATTATATCAGGCTCAAAAGGGAATTGAAAACACACGCCAGGTTTTAAATCCTGGTGGAGAAATGATCTTATTGGCATCCTGTAAAGGTGGAATTGGCAATACTGCATTTTACGATACATTATCAAAATATAAGACCCTAGATCAAGTGTTGGAAAATCTAAGTAGAAAGAATTATTCCTTCGGTGACCATAAAGCCCAAAAATTTGCATCTCTGGCGAAAAACCATAAGATATCAATTGCAAGTGAATTACCTCAATCGGTATGCAAGAAAGTATTTGCGGATAAATTTAACATTTCATCACTGGAGGAGTATTTGAGAAACCAATCGCAAGAGGGTAAATCAATTGCAGTAGTTATGGACTCTGGTTCGCTTGTACTTCATTTATAAGTTAGGATTAAAAATATTCTTGCAACTGTTAACCATAAATTAATTAGACTTCACAACCTGTGAATACTAGTAACAAGTAACGATCAATTATAAATGGATTTAAGTTTGATAATGAATTAATTTGGCTTAGTGTCATTAAAAAGGCAATCTCTGTTCCTTGAAAAACGGAAAAAGCAGAAATCTAAAAAAATTGTTACACAGAAAAGATTTCTCAGAGGAACGAGACGGCTGTTGAGAAGGCGAAAATATGCATATCGGAGACGATCCTATAGAGATCCATCCATTAGTATTCTTTTAATGTTAACAAATATATTATTATTATTGATATTTGGATTTATCAGCTTATTCTTTGGTGGATTTAAGGGCACGCCTATCTGGATATTAATAATTATGCTAGTCATAGCTTTTTTTACAAATGCGTTCATCCTGGGTGATAAATCCATATAAAATGGTTTACACTTATAATTTTGAACTTTCAAATAATGAAAACTTTTCACCGGTCCAAATTATTTCTCCATCAAGAGATTGATCAAATATAATGGCGATATCATCTTCATTTAGCTCTGGGACATCTTCTTTCTTAAAAAATAAGTATAGATTATTTACGCTACTATTTAGTGTCGCATCATATGCTCTAATGAATGCCATATTATTATAAATTTGCTTTCTTACAGCTAGAACCTGTATCTGTCTTAGTATACCTTCGTTAGGATGAGTAACAATTATTTTCCTATTATTTTCTTTTAAATACTTGAAAAACAAAATTGAAGATCCACTTACTTTTAGTATTTGATCATTATCCATCGGAAAAGAATCCACGTATTCATTAAATTTAGTTAAAAACTCACCCCTCTCCATTTCTCCAACCATTTCAGTTGATGGAAATCCAGTTTTATCATAATCTAATAATTGCATCTCCTCATCTGAATTTTCCTGATCAAATCTAAGAACTTCCTCCCTCACCTGCCATGAATGTGAGTTGTAACAATTCACCAGACCATCAACAATTCGAATTTCTGTCATATCACCTTCTAATTTATTAGGATCTATATTCTCACCGCATACAGGGCATTCCAGTTTATCAAGAATCTCAAGTAACATAGTTAAACAATTGAAATGAATTTTGGATAATAATAAAATTTGATAAACACCTGAAATAAATTGTTTGGATTGTTAAATTTCTTTATCAAACAAATAAATATATCATTTCAGAATTTTACTGGTTATTTCAAATTTTATAGGAAATCGAATACCAATATAAATAATAACTATAGACATTAAACCTTGGATATATCCAATTGCACCCGCATAGAATGATATTATTAAATTCGTCAGCGCTCCAACTATGATTAAATAATGAAGAGGAGGATGTATATAGAATATTGCCCATAATCCAATAATCAAGCAAAGGAAGACTGTTGTGAACAACAATGATGAAAGAGGATCTACATCCTTCCCTGTAATAATTCTTGCTAACATTGCCAAGACTGTAATCCCATTAAACCAAATCAATAAACCTATCAGAAGCAAATAAGCACGTTGTGCACGAGTATTTTCAGACTTTGGAACAATTATCTTTTTAGTCTTTTTTGTCATTACTCATGTTAACGAACATTCATCATTATTAATTATTTTTGTTAAATCTTACCTAAATATTGGTAAATCAAGTAGCTACTTGGAGTTATTGTTGATTTTAAGATACATTAAGGATATACTAATTAAATCATAATACAACCGAGGAGTTTATGACATTTACAACCACACATTTAGGGATTTCTACACTTTTATTGTATTATGCATCTCCAAAAAAATTAAGACAGGAATATAAAGAGAAACCTTATCTATTTTTCTTATTGACTTTGGGATCAATTGCCCCGGACGTGGATTTAATTATTCGAGGGAGTATTATCAATCTAGTCGATAGATACAATATAAGTATAGATGCGGAATTACTAGATTTCATTACAGGGCATCGTACTTGGAGTCATTCGATCTTTTTTCCATTAATACTCATATTATCTGCTCCATTGTTTGCTAGGATAAAACCCTCTAAATTGAATTTTGGTCGAAATATCCAAATATTTGGCATCATGTGGTTAACTCACCTACTGTATGATTTAACTTATGGACCCTTAGGTTTGTTTTGGCCTTTAGATACCAGATATTACGATGTCATTATGGGAGTGAAATTCGGCCTTGAATCAAAATATTTCTTACCAATTACTGTCAGTGGATTTTTTATTCGGATTGATCCAATAGAACAAGGCATTGGAGCAGGTAGTTTCTTTGTTAATTGGACCAATGAACAACGGTTTAGCTATTTTGGTGGGACAACGACAGATTTTCCCATTCAAAACTTCCTAGTACACGTAACTTTATTTGTATGGTACCTGTTAATTGTTATTCTTCCTCTCTTGATTCAATTAAAATTAGATATCGAGACATATATCGCAAATTTTGATAATACATCTGGGAAACAATCAAAGTTAGCATGGCTCAATTCAATTTTACTCCAAATGCTTAAATTTCTAGTAAAAATTACAGATTCAAGTAAATCTTTATTTAATTCTATTAAACTAAAAATGCTAATTTACAAGAAAAACTGGGTCACTCCTATCGTATTATTGTTATTACTGATCACAAGCTTTTATGCGGGTCCCGGTGGTGGAAAGAAATGGAAAACTCAAACTCCTTATTCTGATCAATTATATATTCTGAGCGATGCAGTTAAATTTGTTGGAGTTAGGACTTTTAGTACATCTAATGGTGGGACTATTGATGTAAAAATGTCAATTTCTAAGAGCAACCTGGAATTTGAAGTATTCGCCTTTATAGCGGATAATGATTTAGTTAACATGGTAACAGATTATGTAAATGAACAGATTAATTCGGTTAATGATGATAATATCACACTTGTCGATTTGATGAATCGATATCAAGTTTTCATTAATGAACAAATACCTGATAAATCATTGATCAAGCAAATTAATGAGAATAACAGCGGAACCTGGGTGTTTGAATCCTCTTCTGATTTCACAATATTATTAGGCTTATATCGCTGGAACACTAGTAATTACTTTATTCGATCAATAAGTTCAGAAGCAATTTGGACAATTGATAGAAACACAGAATATGTAACAGGAATAATTCTATCAGGAATATTGTTTGTTGGTATGTTGGTTTCTATTTTCAAAAGAGACAAGAGATAATTATTGTATTTTATATCGAATTCAAAAAAATTAACTCTAAATTGTCAACAAAATAATGTTAGTTAGTGATATTTCTCTATTGTATATTATTGAAGACAATTTGTCCCATATATTTCTATTAAATCAATTAAATTCGAAATTACTTTATTTCAAAGAAAAATTGCATCTTTATGGTCAATGCCAAATTTAATGTGACTCAAGCAAACATGCTGAATGCGATAAAACCAAGTGGAATTCGAAAAATGTTTGCCCGAGCTCAAGGGCTGGAGGGTGTGATTTCCTTGGGTATTGGAGCACCAGATTTGCTACCCCCAAAAAAGCTATTAGAAGAAATCAATAATGTGATGTACGAAAAAAGAGTTCATGGTTATCAGTTAAATTCAGGCATTCCCACACTAAGAGAAAAAATATCGGCTCAATACAAAAATGAATATAATTTGGATTACACACCAGAAGGTGTGGTTGTTGGCTCAGGAGGCACCCAATTATTATATGGAGCAATTTTTGCCTATACAAATCCTGGTGATGAGGTGATCGTTCCGGATCCTGGATTCGTGTACTATCCAACCATCCCACTAATGGCAGGATGTAAGGTAATACCAATTCCTCTTGATGAAAATTTCCAAATGCCAACAGAGTTAATAAAAGAGGCAGTAACTGAAAATACTCGATTAATTATTGCTAACACTCCTGGTAATCCGACAGGAGCAGTACTTGAGGAGGACTGCATTAAAGGAATTTCTGATATTGCGATTGATAATGATATTGTAATTCTCAGTGATGAAGTATATGAATTTATCATATTTGATGGAATAAAGCATTTACCCATATCTAAATTTGCGCCCGATAACACGGTAATCTTGAACTCTTTCAGTAAAACATATTGTATTCCAGGTTGGCGATTGGGTTACGCCATAGCATCGGATCATTTAATTGGACCCTTGGCGAAAATTCATCCGTTTATGATAGCAAACGCTCCATCCATGCCCCAGTATGCAATTGCAAATATAATGGGAACAGATAGCGATCTCCAGTTTCGAATGCATCTCAGAGAGACTATGCAAGAGCGACGTGATGTTGTCACTGAGGAGTTCGATAAAATCCCAGGAGTTACCGTACCTAAAATTACTGGATCCTTTTATGCATTTCCAAAAATCGAATCTGATCGATATCGAAGTTCCAATCCAGGCGAAGAATTCGTAGAAGACATCTTCAAAAATGCAAAAGTTGTTACTGTACCTGGTTCTGAGTTTGGAACTTCAGGAAATAAACACTTTAGAATTAGTTTTGGTAGTGGTAGTGTTGAGTTACTTCGAGAATCCGCAGAGAGGATTATTAATTATTTGGAACAAGATTAGTAATCTCAATGATAACTTGTAATGCAGATCTAAGGAATGTGAATGAAATATATAACTGTGAGAATGTTATATGGTCAATTTTTTATGTTTTTTCAAGGATACAACTAATATTCCAATTGCAGAGATCAGTAGTAATTTATCCATTCCTGCTGTTTTGGTGATAACAGTTTGTATTGGTATTGCTTGCTTTCCATATACAAATTCACTGTTATCTGAAGCCCAGTAGTTCTCTTCACGCATAAGATCTCTTGCATTTGGATAATCATAATGTATTTTCCAAGTGTCTTTGTACCATTCTTTATAGATCCACCAAACTGGAGAATCTTGAGATATCGCTGTTCCATCATAAAGATTGTTCATGGCTCCTTTATCCAGTGCGTGAGCAATAGCTCTCCTAACATTATATTTTTTCAAATGAGGATTGAGTAAGTTAAAAATAAGAAGGTCTGCACTCGCAGAGCGATCAACAGCTTGCACACTAAATTTGCCATCTTCTTCATAATCTCTTAATTTTTGATAACCATACTTTTCCATATCATCAAGTGGATTAAATATATCATATTCACCCGCTTCAAAAGCATCAAATGGGTCAGAATGCTCAAAATTATCTGTTGAGGCATAAATGACATAATTTTGAATTTTCATTGTTGTTGGCTTTTGTGTTGCATTCGTGAGAGTTGCATTAAAGGTAAAAAATACGGGTTCTTCTATACCTTGCTCATGGATCAAGAAATCTTGATTGGGAGAATCCCATTCGTTAGGGAACCAATAATCATCTCGCGGACGATATCGTGCAATTTTTCCTTTCTCAAATTCAACCAATTCAAAAGGTCCTGCAGAAATTAAATTCTGGCTGTAATCAAACCATTCAACGGTTAAGAAGGGCAATATACCCATATCAAGCAATTCCCAAGGTGTACCTGTAATACTGGAATTGAATAAATATGTTAAAGTATTGTTCAGGTAAAATGTAGGTGCAGGCCACCATCGATCCAGTAGTCCGATTAGATCTTTTTCAGGATCAATTTCGATGGATTGATCATAGACAGTGAGTGAGTTTTCAGAAGCATCTATACTCGTTGAAAATTGAGTATACTGTCCGAATTGATGAAAGATACGCAGGGTAAATGCAAAATCTTCAGCTTTGACCGGATAGGGCCCACCAGGTATTTCCTCCGATCCATTTGGTGTATTTCTGCGATAAAATGCATTATCCCTAATCCAGAATTTATGTTTTCCGCCTGCAAGGGTAAGATTTTCGTTTACTACCCAATCTGACCTCTCATACTGGATTGCTAGATCTGGATGAAATTTCTTATCAGGTCCTAAAGCAACTAACGATGATGTTATTGGACGAATTCTTTCACCATTTCCAAGTTGAAAAAGATCAAAATTTGTTCCCATTGGATTGGATAAGATCCTTAATGTGCTATTATCAGAGTATTTTTGACGTTCTTCAGGATTATATTGCCAATGAGCTCCCTGATAAATCGCATAAAGCATTTGAAATGCTTGATAATAGAAAATTAATGCATTATTTGGGTCTTCACTTGGATTATATCCTTCAAGTCCCTTCCAAAAACTAACATAATTCGGTCTATACAGTAATGGGTAATCATAAAGTAGTTTGTTCATGAATAATTCAGCAAATTGATCTGTATATTCTTTTCTTTTATCCAAATCATATTCATTATCCAGTTGTATGAGTAGTTCATCAACATCTGTTTGATTTATACCAGTATCAAGTAACTGCCATTCTTGCCAATCTGAATCACACAACTGGTACGTCGGACAAGGAAATTCATTCACATCTTCTGTTCGATTAGATTGATATGCCCACCCAAAATAAGGTGTATCCTCACTAAGACTAAAACCAGTTAATCCCATATCCCATTCTTCAGAACCATTTTCATGGTATAAATCACCACCAAATTGTTTAAAATATTTGTTGTTTATCTGAACATCAATTCCAAGAGGTGCAAGAGCACTTTTAATGAAAGAAGCTGTCCTTAAGTGAATCCCATTGTTATAAGTAATTAATTTTAACGAAAAATTATTTTCAATATCATTTTGAGCATTTATTGGAATAGTTCCAAATGAGATCATAAGAAATAGAGAAAATAAAACTAGATACCTTTTCATAATT
>CAZRLL010000083.1:0-14523 GCA_964600735.1 uncultured archaeon | reverse complement strand
TATAAAGCTAATGGCTGATTTAAATAAAATACATCATCACTTTAGAAAACGGTAAACAAAACCACCAGTTATTGAAAAACCAAAGCTATGGCTATATTCGTATACTGGATAGACCAGATCGGTATCGTTACAGGTATTGGTATTGTAGCAGTTACTTCCTTCCATAACATTCCATCCGTAATTTTTCCCACTTTCAACGATATCAATCTCTTCGATAGAATTCTGGCCCACATCACCTGCCCAGAGGGTTGAATTGTCAAAACTGAACCTCCAGGGATTTCTCAGACCATAAGCAAATATCTCCTCTTTGTATCCTGAAGTATTATTTACAAAAGGATTATCTGTTGGTATATCATAATTGGTACTACTAGTTGTTTTATCAATATTTATTCTTAAAATTGAACCCAGTAATGTTGATCTATCCTGACCATTATTCTGGGGATCTCCTCCTGCACCCCCATCTCCCAAAGCAATATAGAGATAGCCATCTGGTCCAAATCGAATCTGACCCCCATTATGATTGGAATATGGTTGTGCAACCTCCAGAATGATCAACTCATCACTAGTATCCACTGTATCATTCAAAATTTTAAATCTAGAGATAACTGTTCTAGAGGGACTAGATGCTGTATAATCTACAAAAAAATAGCCATTATTGGTAAAGTTAGGATGAAATGCTAATCCAAGTAAACCCATTTCATTACCCGATGACGTAACCCTATTTGTTATGTCCATAAGCAATTCTTTGTTAACTGATTCTTCATTATTATCAAAATAATAAATCAGTCTTGTTGTTCAACGACAAATAATCGATTACTTCCATCCAAGGGATCCTGTATATCAACGGGTCTGGTAAATGATAGGTTAGGAAAAGCAACTTGAATCTCCAAAATATTGTCGGTTGAATCAAAGTTAATATATGCTAAAGCTAAAATAATTGATATCAAAATTATTGGGATTAACAAATAGATTGTTTTTCTCACATTTTTTTTTATTACTACCAAATTAAAAAATTATTCGAATCGGGATAAAAAAATATACCCTCAGGTATATAATGCGAATTGAAGGAAAGTATCTCCTTCTTCAATTTTATTTGACTTTTACAAGCGGGTGGATTGCATTCCCATCACTCAGATTCAGATGGAACCTCAAAGATTTGAGATACTCTTTTTCTTCAGTATTATACAATGGGAACAGTTTCCTTTTCTTGTATTCATTTTCAAGAATTTTTTTTTCAAGATTTTCCATTTTCTCACCTTCTGCTAAATTAAATGGTTTAAAATAATTCTTCATCTGATATTTCCACTAATTATAGTAATTATTCTATAATAATTCCTGATTATTGAGGATTTGATTGGATGAAGAATTACTAATTAATTGTTAAATTAACAGATTTTGCTTCTTCACTCTTGGGAATAATAACTGTTAACACACCATTTTCCAGAGTTGTTTTGGCCTCACCAGGATTGATGGGTTTTCTAAACCTGACGCTTCTGCTTAATTTTCTAGTAGATCTCTCCTTCAGTAGGTATGTCAGTTCAGAATTTTCCTCTTCATTGACCTGCTCGCGTTCTGCAGTTATGGTTACACGCTCAAAATCAGCCTCTACAACGATTTCATCCTTGGAATATCCTGGAACAGATACCTGAATGGTATATTCATCTTCATTTTCCATCAGATCAATAGGTGCAAGGTAAGTCACATCAGTATTGTCAGCGAAATTGTCAAAATTCCTATGAATTCTTCTTAATTCTTTATTTGGGTTAAAATATCTTACTAAGCTCATTTTTTTTCACTCTAATAATTTGTTTAATTTATTGCCAATTTGATTGCCTTGGCCTCTTCGCTCTTAGGGAGTTTAATGGATAGCACTCCATTCTCAAATGTAGTTTCAGCCTTTTTGGATTCAATTGGTTTTTGGAAGGAAATCTGACGGACAAGTTTTTGCATTCGTCTCTCGCGGTGTAAATATTTTACACCATTTTCTTCCTTCTTGTCCTCGGTCTCTTCCTTGAGTTCAGCTACAATTTTTATGTATTCATGATTGGATTCTATCGAAATATCGTCCTTACCGAACCCAGGAAGGTTGACCTGTACTAAATATTCATCATCAGTCTCGATGACGTCTGTTGCAGGCAAAATTGCCATGTTTCTATCGAAGAATAGTCTTCGAAATTGGGGGGAATGTAAAATTATACTCATTTTTTTTTCTCCGTTTATGTTAGTAGCAACCCAACAATTAATTAGACATTTGTTTAATTTATTAATTTATTGTTTGGTTTTATACTTTTAGTACACTACTATATGTATAGTAGTTTTAGATTCTATATAAAGGCTATGGAATCGGAAAAAAATACATGTCAAATTGTTTTCATAAAATTGTGAAATGTTTCGATGTACAATAAGTATAGAACGTGATTAATTCTCCTGTGTAACCTCCCAAACTTCATTTTTGGTATCAAATTACGTAAATGACATAGATTTTATTTTGTATTATAACTATCTTAATTTCTTGTTTTAGATTTTTCAACCATTGCTAATTCTTTTATGATTTCAACTAAATGCTCAAGTAAGGCACGTTCCTCTTTTGAAACACTTTTATCTGCTAGAGCTATATTTTTTGCATCTCCCCAGAATTTAGATCGTCGCTTCATTAACAAAGCCCGTTCCTTTTCATCAATAATATTATCTTTAAGAGCATCTTCCAGTAATTGATTGTATTCGTCCACATCTGAAGTAATCCTATCAATTAATAATTTCTCATCATTACTGATATTACCATCTCTAAGGGCAATTTCAACCAATCGATCGAATGATTTTTTTCCCGAATTTGTCATATCATTTAATTCAACTATTAATTAATAATTATTTTGTGGTATTTTGACATTAAAAACATAGTAACTATCAGAAATTAATGTAATTACATCTTATAGTGGAATGTTTTTTGAAGTTGATAATAATTAGCAATTAAGATAATGCCAAGATTGGTTTTTACACTCAAGGAAGCTTCGACCCTCCCCTGGGCATCAGTGAGCCTATTCTTACTTTTTTATTTCATTGGATTTTATTATCTGGATACAAGCAAATTACCTTTGTTAAAAATGGATACCTGGATAATACAGAGGGATGCCCTAGAATTACTTTCCCTTAGACCTGAATTTCACATACAATGGCAGATTTTTACATACCATCTGATTCACTTTGCCCTAGTTCATTACGCATATACTGGGATCCTATTACTATACTATGTGACTGGTTTGGAGAAAACTACTAGTCCAAAATTTGTTGTTGTCTGTTATTTCTCCATCAGCATTATATGGCCGTTAATCATGGGCATCGGTTTTTTCTGGTTAATAGATATATTTCCTCAACTAAATGAATACTTGATAACGCAAAACCAGAGCTATTTTTTGGGTCCATCGGTGGGAATCTGGGGTTTAATTGGCTTATCAGTCCCCTCAAATCACAAACGGCGATTATTTTGGTTTGGTATTGTGATTCTATTTATTCCTGAGTTTCTACTAAAATTAATGAGTGAAAATAAGGATATTACATCCAATGTAACCCATTTATTGATATTT
This sequence comes from uncultured archaeon, assembly GCA_964600735.1. GTDB lineage: Archaea > Asgardarchaeota > Heimdallarchaeia > Heimdallarchaeales > Kariarchaeaceae > LC-2. The sequence goes on along the minus strand of CAZRLL010000083.1, from coordinate 10,942 downwards.
TTTATCTGTTGGATATTATCTTCAACATATATTGAATGCGAAAATAACCTACACCAAGGTGAATTGAAACTATCAGATCGATGGGATAAAATAATTATTTTTGGAATATTTCTTCATGGATTGGGTCTTATATTGTATGTACTCGAAGAAATAAACATCAAATCATAATTATAAAAGTCAGATTGCCATAATTATTATTTTATAAAAATAAAATTTAGTCTTAATCGTTAATCTAATATTCCACAAGTGGTAGGAAAAAAACATGTACAATTTTGTTAAATCTGCAATTGAGAGACATCTTGATGAGACAAAACCATTGATCGAGCAATTAACTGACGAAATTATTATGAAAAAACCCATAGATGAAGTTAGAGAGATTGGAGAGGTAATATTGCACCTAATTAGATCTGCTGAATATTATCTACAAGGCCTCGTAATAAATAAATGGGAAGTGTTAGACTACAACCTTGATGCATATTATTCACCTGAAAAAATAGATAATCTCTATCAATCTGTCAGCTTACGAGTAATTAGCTATCTTGATCAATTGGACGACAACACAATGGGGGACAATATTGAAGGTTTCAATCGGATAGCAACAAAAGCAGAGATATTGGCAGAAATGTTAGAACATAGCCTGCATCACCGGGGTCAATTAACCTTATATTACCGGTTATTAGGCATCAAACCCGCTGAAATTGCCTATATTATCTAATCATCGTTTGTACTTAGTTGTGAATTGGTCCAATTTATTTAATGACGTATTCAACTCTTCTTTTATCTTGGAGAATGAGTGGACAGTAAAATCCGCCACATTTTCATTATTTTTACTATAGAATTCGACTGGGTCTTCTTCTTGCCTATTGATATAAATGGGTCTGAATTGCTCTATAAATTCAACAATAAAACTGAAACAATCATATATTGAGGAAAATCCAGTAATCACCATTCTATAACACATTTCTAGAATGTAATCACGCATCGAAATTTCTTCATCAATTTCTAGTGCTACTCGGTCCTCATTATTGGGCTTTGTCTCAAGGTAAATTTTGTTGTTAATATTTATCTTCGCCATAGTATCCAAAAATTTCTCTAATGGCCCAATTACCTGATTGGCAAAGTCATCATAAATCATTGTATTACATTCCTGTTATAATTTTAAAAAACTAGTAGATAATAGATAAGTGAAAATAATATCTGGGTAATATGGACAAAATAATCTTCCATTTTGACCATTATTAGCATAACTACCTTCTTAAATTGAAATACTAGATATTTGTTAGATATAGGTTGAAACTACTGGTGGGTCCACCCTTGGGAAAACTAGCCCGATGGTTACGTATACTGGGATTGGATACCGAATATTACAGGAACTGGACCACCACGGATTGTATTAAACATTGTTTAGATAAAAATCGGATATTTCTTACCAAGAGTAAAAATGCAAACGCAAATGCTAATAAATTAGGAATACACTCGATTTATATTGAAAAGAGTGGAATATTGGAGCAATTGGGTGAATTAGTAAAAAAGGGTATTGATTTACCAGAATTAGACATATCAAAAGCTCGTTGTTCGCTTTGCAATGCTAAAATAAAATTATATACAGAGAATGAGGGAAATTTATCAATCCCCCAGGGCTCTAGAAATTATTATTCAGTGTTTTACCAATGTGTCAACTGTAATCAGCCCTATTGGGAGGGATCTCATTGGATAAGAATTAGAGAAACCATGGAGAGGATCAATCTTGTCTAAAAAGAAAATTGAGCAAAGGGTAATCGAGAGAGTAATTAAATACGACAATAAACACTGGGAACTACTTACCAAAAAAAGAGATGCTTGCCATAGATTGCTTGAGGTCTTCTCGAAGGGGCAATTTCAAGCTGCTGTATTTGGATCTGTAGCCAGAGGAGATGTTTCAGAAAAAAGCGACATAGATCTAATTATTTTCGATCTTATTCCATCCTATTTAATTGAGAATGTGTTATCAAAGCAGGATTTGGTCGTTTTAGAACAGAGTATTGTTATGGCTACACCAAATCATGCAATTAAAGGACATCTTAAATTGGAAAATGATACAACAGTATCCTTCCCATTGGTTGAATTTACTGAACGAGAGAGGGAATTCTATTCATTTGGTGGAAAATTAAATATTGATGAATTAATTGAGAATAAACGGGTTGTAGGAATAGATAAAAGGTTAATGCTGATTGAACCAACAGATAGTGGACATATTGAGCAACCATTGTTGCATGTACCTATTAAAAAACTATTATCATTGGGTTTTCCGCAAAGATTATTAGAGGAAAGAATCCGCACATTGAAGAGAAGGGATCAAGTAGGTCGCACCGGAGTTTTTTTGGATAAGAAAGTAAATGAAGATGAAGGATTCAATTTAACCTTGAAATTATTGATGGATAGAAATCCAATAGTAAGGAAAAAAATTGATGAATCACGTTAAATCATAAAAACTAAATCATAGAGGGCAAGTCATGTAGTAATTAGAAAGATTGAGAAAGTTGAGTTACCAATTATGCTTGATATTTGGAATCAACATTACAAAGTCCTTACATCAAAAGAAAGAAGACACACTATTGAGTCTTTGACGGAATGAAATGACCGCAGAACTAAAATTAATCACGATTATTTTGGCCTGTACGTACGTGATCATTTATCAGCATTTTGTATTGCTAAGAATTTGGAAAATGAATTTGGGATTAAAATGTTAGCAGTTTCCCAAGGAAGGCAACAAAATGGTTATGGGACAAATTTGGTTCAATTTTTTTAATTCGAGAAAGAAGGTTAAGATCAATCTTTACTGAAGTCAAAATGTATAATTTTCAAGCATTGAATTTTTTCTTCAAGAATAATTTCAAAATAATCAAGTTTGAAGAGGAAGGGAATGTGTTCATATTAATTCACAATTTGACAACTAAATAGTAATTTAATAGGAAACTTATAGAAATTAATTAAAACTGAATTAATGTAAATAAAATGGGAGTAGGTGAAATACCCGCACCCCATTATTAGATAATGTGGAGCCCACTTCACCTGTTACTTTGTATATTGATACAAAAGCTCCCAAAGTACAGTATAGTACAAAATGGTACGGTGCGATAGCCTGGTAGTCGGCTAGCCTGCTAAGTTAGTGCCCTTTGGGCTCGCGGGTTCAAAATATGCTAGTTTGTTAACTAGGTAGGAAATTCCCGCCCGTACCACCATTTATTGGAGCAGCTTAAAATCAAGAACTTTTTAGAAACAAAGTGGACATTCTGAATTTATTTTCTTTTTATTTTGCATATCTATTGGTGTATACACACCGTGGCTACACAAATTAAATGCTAGTTTTAATTTTCCACATAAACGCAATAAATGCAACTTACCAGATTTCACGAGTGAAAAATCTTCAAATAAATATTCAGGCTCTATTTGATGTAATTTTATTAATTCTTCTATTGATAAGTTGGGTCGAATAGCTGCTGGGGACAGGTTTTCCCAGGCTAAAAGTACATTAACTTGGTCATTTAAAATATGTGTCTGATAGACTAAATCGTCTACTTTTTCCATCAGTTCCTGACGTAAATCTTGGGTGCTACCGGTCAATACAATCGATAATTCATTTAGTGAAAAATAATACGGGTTAACTGTTTCTGATACCATTCTTGATTCTAATTTTAGTTGCTTCTCCGTATTAAAAGTACATAGAGTGTTTTAAAAGTGATAATTGTGTTTTACTTAGTTTTTATTAGGCTTACAGCTTACAATTGATTGAATTCTTGTATTATCAAATTTATCCTAATATTAGAGTATATTAATCTTTAAGGTATTTATTAATTGTGAGCAAACTGCAGCAAATCTTGCTATATCTTATTTTGGGGCTAATAATTGTCCCCGGTAATAGAGCGGATGTTGCAATTCCTTCAGATTTAGAAATTAAAATACATGAGTTTGTAAATGAGGAAAGGGAATCATTGGACTTCAAAGCACTTAAACTTCATTCTGAGTTAATCGAAATTGCCCGAGAGCACAGCAATGATATGTTAATAAATAATTTTTTTGAACATAAAAACTTGAATGGTGAGGAACCCGCAGATAGAGTTGATAACCACAATATTCGGTATTCTGCAGTTGCAGAGAATTTGTATCATTCTACTGGTGTCTTCAAAAGTGATATTGCATATTCAGCATTTAAGGGTTGGAAGGATAGTAGTGGACATTATATTAATATGTTGTCGGAAACGAGTTATACAGGAATAGGTATTGCTGTTCAGGACACAACCTACTATATTACTCAAGTATTTATTGAAGCAAGTGAATCACATATGAAGGAAAAGGGGGCTATTTTTGACAATGATAATCTTCCCCATGTGGACGCAGAAGATAGTTCTGGGGGAATCAATCAAACTTTTATTATAATTGGAATTGTAGTAATCATTATAGTCATAGGTAAAGACGCAGAGAGAAGAAATCGGCGATACAGAAGAAGATGAAGCGGGATTATCATATATTGCCACATATCATCTGGGGCTGTATAAATGGAATAATAATTTATCCATCAACATGAAATTATAAGAAGTTTGCGGTTTTTTGGTTATAAAGATGATTTGCGTTTAGTTTGCAAAAATAATATAAAATATAGGGATTTTGAGGGATTTGATCGAGCAATTCGATCATTCGGTGGTTACGAATGTCAAGTATTGAAAATTACTGGGATGGGGATCCGGGGATACATCCGGATCAAACAATTGATGCCTTAGCGGAATTATTGAAATACCCATTTTCCAAAAAAGAAGAATTAGGAAGACCGTTAGCACGTTATAATGGAGCTATCAGGATAGATATCATAAAAATGAACAAATCAAGAGTAGTAAGATCTCCTGAAAAATTTCTTACTATAATCGAACAATTCGCCAGAGAAGCTTCGATTATACCTAGTTATGGACTTGAAGTCAAAACGGGCAACCGTAGGGAATATATTCACTTTACTCTTGAATTGAATGAGAATAATACTGTAGGTATATTCTATTTTGATTCAAAAAGAATGCTCTCAGTTCCTCAAATACATAATGTAGAGCGATTGGTGCTAAAAGCAAGACTGGCTGGAGCAATAATAATTGCCAATAAAATTGGAATACCAGCTAAACAAGAAGCAATGAGAATCAATGCTGAACATGAAAATGTGGGTATTATCAATATTGAACACTACGATAGCATAGAAAAACGATTTTTAGATACTCCTTGAAAAAGCACAGAAATTGATATTTCAAAATATAAATTTATATCAATCATTCCTTAGTTTCATTTGTGGTTAAGCTTTATTTACCTTTAAAAGTAAACTTGGGTCAAAAAATCAATAATACTGCTGAATTGGATACTCTCTATGTGGAAAGCAAATTTGGAAGAACCCCGTTATATTTATTATTAGATACTACTACAGGTGAAAGAAGGATTATAGAAAATACTAATCATCACTTTGGTGGAAATGACAGCCCCCCAGCGATTGCAATCAATAATGGTGCCGATGCTGTCCTTGCATCGCATCTAGGATCAAGACCGTACGCTGGTTTAAAAAATGCGGGAATCCCCGTGTATCTTGTAGATTCAAACACCTCGATCGATCAGTTGGTGAAATTATACAAATCTGGTGACTTATCAATCATGGATGAACCCGGACCTGGAACTTGCTGTTCAGGTAGAAACCATTCGCATCAAGTGTAAGTTTACAATAAAACGCATTGTTTTAGTAAGTAATAATATGATTTTTTTGTGCCAGGTGAAAATTGTGAAGTCAATAAATATTGGCAATAAACTTCTGGGGATAAAAAAAGGTGATATTACCAGAGAAAGAACTGATGCCATTGTTAATGCCGCAAATAACTATCTGCAACATGGAGGAGGAATAGCTAGGGTAATAGCAAATTCCGCTGGTCCCGAGTTAGAAAAAGAATCAAAATTAATTGGGTATATTCCCACCGGTAGTGCAGCCATTACTACAGGTGGAAATTTGTCTACCAAGTATGTAATTCATGCAGTTGGTCCCATTTGGAAGGGTGGATTATCTGGTGAAGACGACCAACTTTCCTCGTGTGTTAGCGTAAGTTTAAAATTAGCAGAGAAACAAGGTATGAATACAATCGCATTTCCCGCAATCTCAACCGGAATCTTCGGGTTTCCATTGAAACGAGCATCGAAAATACTACTTTCCACTGCGTATGATTTTTTAAAATCTTGGGCTAAACAACTCAGTGAAATTTGGTTTGTACTTTTTTCTCAAGAAGATTACCAACAGTTCTCTGATATCCTGAATGAATTGAATGTCAATGATTCTCAAACCATTCGATAATCCAAGAAGTAATCATCTCTTTTTCTGGTCCATATAATAGTGTATGTGGAGATTTTTCAGCATTCTTGATAGTAATTGGTAACTTCGGAAAATATTGTAAAAATTTATCTGGTTGATCAAGGAGTGATTTATGATCCTGTCTTGCACTAATATATAATACTGGAATTTTTAAATTCTCAGATCTTTTCCTTAATATTGTTCCAACCTCAAAAATGCCTGCAATCGCATACAATGGTGTTACAAGATAGGTTTGAGTGCCCATTTCTTTGATAAATTTACGTCTTTTCCTAGATCTGGGCCAATATTTTACGAATATGGAAGCTTGTCTGACAAAACGAGCTGGAGGAATGTTTAGCTCAATGGGGGAGCACATGGCAATCACTGTGTCAATTGGGTAAATAGTTGCCAATAATAATCCCAAAGTACCACCTAAAGAATGACCGAGGAAAAATATTCTATCGTATTCCTGTTCCATGATCTGGTAATGCCATACTACACTGGCAAACCATTCCGCCCCTGATGTTTGTGCGAGGTGACCGGGGGTTGTACCATGTCCAGATAATCTAATTACTCGGACGTGATAACCACTCTCTGCTAGTTTTGGAGCTATTTCCCGGTACATTTCTGGTGTTGATGCAAAACCATGACAAAGCAATAAACCTACACCATTTGATTTTTCAGGTTTTACTTCAAACCATTGAGCTTCTGGTCTAATTCCTCGATCGAGAGATTTAGGCCAAAATATATATTTCATAAGTAGAATAGGATCCGCAAATGCAGAATTTAATGCCGCTCCAATTAACCGAAATTCTCTCAGGAGAAATTTTACTGTTGTTTGAAAGAAAGATTCTCTTGGTGGGATAGGGATTTTTTCTAATGAGGAATCTTCTTCAAGGTATAATTTTTTCAAGAATTTTCTCCCTCTCGTGAAAGTGTTTCCACCATATATTCCAATTGATCAATATGGGTTAATTCCTTTCTCGCATAATGAGAAACTATAGGAAAGGCGACAATAAACGTAATTATTGGGATTATTACAGACCAAGCCCAGTCAATTCCAAGAAACCCGGTATTTTCTCCCCTTAACTTATCGAGATAGAAAAAGAATAATGAAAATAATATCCCTGCAAAAGGTACAATTAACCATCCATAATTTGGATTTAAACGTAATAATTGAACTGGAACATATAATGTCCAAATACCTAAAACAGCCCAGTGAGCCCACTCCAAAGCCCATTCATTGAACTTTCCATCTAATAACAAATCTAGTAATAACAGCATTAATGATATCAGGATTAACAGTGCAGGAGTACCCCATTTCCTAAATGTATAAATATATCGAGGATCGGGAAGTAATTTTTTTCCGCAATGGGGGCATCTCTCCATTAATCTCATGATCAAGTAAGATAAACTCTTCTTTAAATAATTTATCAATGCTTTATCATTAAAACTAAATTTCACACAGATAATGATTTTACAAACATTAACTTCATATCGAATATAAAAAATGTTGAGAATGTAAGGTTGGGCTGGTAGATCAGACTGGTAGATCGTTTCGTTCGCATGTTAATTTTCTGATCCCGAGAATCGAAGAGGCCCCGGGTTCAAATCCCGGCCAGTCCACTTTTCATAATTTTAGTTCACTGATAATTGCCCGTTTAATCAGATCTCGTTGGATATTTTTTGGATCCACACCCATATCTCGTACTACTTTAAAACCTGTTTCCATTATTTTTTCTTTGGCTAGATTCGCGACTCCAGTTTCTTCAAGGATTTCTTTGGCTAGATCACCAAGTATCGAGCTAAATGCTTTTTTTAATGCACCTGCTGTGACATCTGCAGTCCCTTTTGTTGCTTTCTTAACAAATTTTGACATAATTGTTATTATGCAGTTTTAATATTTTAGTTTAACTGAAAATAAAATCGACACTGCAATTATTAATACGAAATCGCACGGAATTTTATAATTTAATAAACTAATAACTTGTTTCAGCAATTGAGGGACCTGTAGTATCCCTTTTACGAGTAGCTGCAAATTTTCTTAACCATATGGAATCTTCTCGATCTGCAAACACTCTGATAATCACGTACCTTTCCCGTTCACTACTTACTTGAGACAAAAATGATCTAAAATATGTAGTTTTATTTACTGCTTCTTGTAGTGTATGAGATGTTTTACCCTTTTCCAAACTATTTGCGTCATCATAAATGAAAATCTTACCAACATCAAACTCTTTTGTATCAATCGTACTCATTGGATAAGTATTAATCACATGAATTTTTGGAGATTTTCTCTCTTGTTTTTCTGCCTCTTTCTTGGCAGCTTTAATAAATTGACCTTCTGCAATCGTTTTTGAATCCTCTTCAAGGTTTCCACTAATTGCCTTTATCTGGTTTTCTGACATAATTGCTTCCCACACCAGTTTAGGAAGGTCCCTAGTTAGCAATCTTTTAGTAAATTCTTTTGCTTCATCCAATTCAGGACCACTGCCAGCCATTATCTCACCTAGAATAGTATATTCGTTGATAAATTGATAATCATCTAGGTTCTTTGTTCTTTCTACGAGATTTAAGGGGATTTTAGCGGCATCCAAGATTTTACGAATAATGATGTCTGCAGCTGCACTGGCTTTATGAAAATACACACCACGATACATATAGAAACGACCGAGGAGTGATTGAAAAATATCTTCAAGTACCTTTAAATTGTAATGTAAAGAGGGTATACCATCATGTTCTGCAATCAAAGCATTATCAATCAATCTCTTTGAGGCAATTGATCCAAAATGAGTTGTCCCTGAGTAATAAGCATCACGCAACATAAAGTCCATCCTGTCAGCGCCCAGTGCTCCTTGTACGATTGCCTGCATCACTCGGTCTTTTCCTTCCCACAATTCCCTCAAATCCGAGGGTTTGATATCACAGTTTTCAATATAAGGTTTAAGAAATTCACTTTTAACAATTAACATTCTATGGGTATCATGTCCATGTGGATTACCAGGATATATCATACGATACACTGTATCATCATATGCATGACTGAATGGTCCGTGTCCAACATCATGGAGCAAACCAGCCAATCGTGCCAATTGGATTCGATATTCCATGTCATCAAAGTCCTGAAAGACCTGAGCTGCATATTCGCCACCTAAATGCATTACTCCCATTGCGTGGGCTAACCTAGAATGTTGTGCCCCTGGAAATACAAGTCTTACTCCGGATAATTGTGAAATCCATCTCAAGCGTTGTATGAAGGGAGTGTCTAGTAATTCGGTTTCGGGCTTTGTTAATCTAATGTAGGAATGAATGGGATCTCTAACAGCTCGAGTATATTTACTACTCAGAATAATCCACCTAGTATTTTGTAGGTTTGTATCTTGTTTATTGAAACTTTAGCACAGGACATGAATAATAATCTACAAATACATTTTCGATTGACGAATATACGATAACTGCAAAATAAAACAGGCGTAAGAGTTCAACCCCACCATTGAATTTAATCAGCAGATCGTTTCCTTTTAATCACTTTTCGACCCATAAATTCCCATAAATCCACCAAATCACCGGAATCAAGTGTTCCGCCTATCTCCTTGTAGTTGGGAATTGCGGTTTCAAAAGTATCATATGTCTCTTGATCCATTAGTTGAACAGAATCGGGATTTACTGCCAAAACTTGAGCAATTTTCTTATTAATAATCGGACTTTTTACCTTGTCATCACCAGGCATTACCAAGCTCTTTTTATTTCCTGTAATAATATTTTCCACTGATAATCTAGCTTTGGCATGACCATGTTTACCTGCTTTTGATTTCTCAACGTTTTTAACTAGGTAAACATCTCCATTATGAATAATGTGATTACCTGCTTTTACTTGACCAACTTTTACGGGCTTCGTGTCTCCTTCAGACATTTCTAATCGGACATTTTCTAAATAAATAAATGGATTTGCTTAAAAAAATGGATTTACTTGAATAAATTTTTTTTTCAATCGATCATTATCGATGAAATTAAAATGTGATTAAGAAATGGGAACCTATAATGAGTGAATTTTCTTATTCAGCTAAGCTGGATTATTTGAATCCTAGAACAATTTGGACCATCTCGTTACAATTATTTTATACAATTATTGCCATGCTACCTGTTTATTATTATTTAAGGGAAATTATCGAATTAGTTGCAGATGCGAAATGGGTACTCATTTTCCTACCAATTGGTATTGCGATAATATTATTTGGTATGCAATTACGGTTGAATAATTACTACTGGAAAAATGAAAAAATTTTCAAAAATCGTGACATTCTCGTTACTGCATTGAAATCTTCTATTCTTGTTTTGGTGTTCTTTTACTTCATATTTCTTTATATATTCGGTTACTGGCTGAGCAGTATAGAGTTTTACGAAGGAATAAAATTTCAATCGGAACTTGGAAAATTGATGGCTGAAACGATTATTAGTTTAGTTATGATTTATGTAATGATTATCATGATGATTAGTATTCAAGAATCCAGATTTGAACAAACTCTTGCAAACAGATTTCGTCGTAGAAGAAGATAATAATCACTAGGCAGGGAAAGTAAGTAAATTGAATTTGCTGTATGG
>CAZRLL010000082.1:12232-14871 GCA_964600735.1 uncultured archaeon | reverse complement strand
CTGCAATTGATGCTTATTTTAATAGTGATATTTCGGATAGGGATGCAGCTGCTGAATTTGCTGCTGAAATGATACGGGCATTTTCTAGACATGCTGATGCAATTGCCCAAGCAAGGATAATTGATGCATCCGGACAAGAGGTTGTACGTTACAATATTGATATTGACCGTGGTGAAGTTGCCCCTGGTGTTAGCAGTGATAAACTGCAAAGAATAGACAAAGCCGATCTGCAGGATAAAAGTAGTAGTTCATATTTTATTGAAACTAGAAGCATGCCAAATGGTGGTGAATATATATCTCACATCAATTTAAATCGTGAATTGGGTCAGGTTCAGACCATCATTGGTAATGTTGTTCCTGTTGTTAGACATGCCACGCCAATTTATATAAACTCGGTTTTTATGGGTATTGTTGTTGTAAATTTTTATATTCAACCTATTTTTGATGATGCTTACGATGTAACTTCCTCAATTTATCCAAAATCTCAAATAGCAATTGTAGATAGATCTGGAGATTATTTATTCAATCCTTCTGGAGATGTTTGGACTTCGAGCGAAAACTTGGATAAGGGCGAAACTTTTGTTGACAAATTTTCCAGTGGTTCGACCTTTCTGAATACAAAAACTAAAGATAAGGAAGTTGGTGATAATATAATCGTTTCTGAGCAAATAGAAGTTGAATTTTTTGATCAAAGTTTTGAATTATTCACTGTTATGGTCACTCCCAGCAGTTTTATCACATCAGATATTGATTCTACTCTTTTTATTATAATAACGGTCATTCTGGTGATAGGTCTTGTTGGAGCAGGAATCTCATTTTTTGTAGTTCAAGGTATAAAAAATACTGTTATTAATCCTGTAACTAAAATCGGGGAAAGTGCAAGAACTATGGCTCAAGGTGATTTATCTCAACAGATGGAAAATATCACAAACCAATCAGATGGATTTGGTGAGTTATCAAGAAACTTTCAGATGATGCAGGACAGAATTCGTGATATTATTAAATCATCTCAAGAATCTATACTAATTTTAACAAGCACAAGTGATGACTTACTCTCTGGTACAGAACAAATTAATGCCTCGTCAGAAGAAGTCGCAAGCACTTCTCAAGCAATGAGTAATGGAGCAACGTCGCAAACAGAATTGATATCTGAAGTAAATGCAGATATAACTGATACGAAGTTATTAGTTGGAGAAATTGTACGAAAAATTCAAAATAATACAGATGAAGTTGCACAAATTGCCCTTCAAACTAATATACTTGCGTTGAATGCTGGGATAGAAGCATCACGAGCTGGAGATTATGGTCGAGGATTTGCTGTAGTAGCCGAAAATGTAAGAAAACTAAGTGATCAGTCAAAACTTGCTGCTGAACAAATTGCATTAGTAGCTGTGGAAATCGAAGAAAGATTACAAAATTCCTTCGATAAGATTTCAACGAGTATGGTAAATATTGTTAGTGTGAGCGAAGAAACTGCTGCTTCAGCTGAAGAAGTAGCTGCTGCGGCGGAAGAAATGACTGCCACTACTGAAGAATTATCATCTGCTGCACAAGAATTAACTAGCCAAGCAGACAAATCGAAAGAAATGATTAGTCAGTTTAATTTATAAATATTCTTTATTCTTTAATTATCCTAAATCTTAGTATTATTCTTTTAATATAAATTTAAATCTATCCGACACAGAATTATTATTATTTATTATTACATGGATTTTTGATTTTTATTTTATGACCGCTGTACCTCCGATAATATCGCCAGCCATGTTTTTAAGTGGATACAAGTAGACTTTATAGAGTTTTTCTTTTATTTGAAATTCCTCAACAGTGCTAACTTTTCCCATAAATACATCAATAACCGAATTTATATGTGTTTCATTTAGGATTGTGGGAAATAAATTTATCAGAATTTTACCTATTGTTTCATTTTTCTTTAAATTAGTAATCTTTTCCATTTCTGAATTCCAAGATGTCAGTTCTAAATTCTTATTAAAAGTATAGATTCCTAAATTTTCACTTGTTTGTGATATTAAATCTGATAATTTTTCTCTTGTTTGACTTTGAGGTGCTTTTTGAATAGTGTAAACATTGGGAATAATTTGAATTGTTGATTCTTTTGACATTGCTGATGGGGAATTCGATGATTCATACACGTAAATTAGTGGTTCACAAGTTTTTGGTACTGTTACTTGCTTGGTTGAGGAAGAGAGAATTATTCTACCATCTTCATCAATTTTTAGGTGACATGGTTTTTGCATTTTTGATAATTCCCCAATTGTGTCCATATAATCCCAGGAATATTTTTTCTCACCATTAATAGTGATAGATTGTTCGAGAGCAATAAATGACCCTACATAACTGTTGCCAGGAATTAAAGATAATGGATAACTTGGTTTAATTACATCTAGTTGTTGTAAAGAAGGAATTACAGAGCCATGTGGGCACTTCATCACAAAATCTTTTGTTAATTTCGATTCTAGCTTATCGTGAATTTCTTGAGGAATTACTAACTCATTTGAAGCATGATAAATTGCATCCCATGATAGACCTAGATGCAAGAGGATATTTTCCAAAATTCTATATTTTCGCATAGAAAATGCTGCGATTTTAATACCTTCATGAGATAATTGGATCCCATAATG
>CAZRLL010000082.1:7513-12132 GCA_964600735.1 uncultured archaeon | reverse complement strand
ATGAGATAATTGGATCCCATAATGTTTTTGGTAAATTAATATTGGGTTTCCATCAACATTATTTTCTTCAGCAATTTTTTTTATTTTGGAAACTACATTTGATTGGCTAACATCCAACCTAGAAGCAATTTCGCTGGTTGAAACTCTGGACATACCAATTTCTAATAACCGGTAAATTGTTAGAAGATACTTTTCATCAGTAGGATTAACATGATTTATACCCAGAAAATTTTCACTCATACTGATCAGCTCTAAAAATAATGAAAGTTAGTGATATAATATCATTAAGTACTTGCATAAAAATGATGTTCTAGTAATTTGATAAAATTGTGAAAATAAATCTAATTGAAATATTATTTTTCAAAAAAATTATCGGCTGTTATTATGAAACATTATTAAAAGATGATTTCCTTTAGTTTCTATAAATGTGCGATCATCATTAACTCAGCTTATACTAATATAAAAAAAATGCTTTAATTAGGATTTCTAATATCAATTATGTTAAATTACAAAGAAAAACAGGAGATGATGAATCTTTTTAATCCTAAGATAGGTAAGTTGTAGAGTAATCTGTTAAATATTTAAATTATAAATGAATGTCAGGATTATTCGTTTTTCAATTTCAAGTCTAAGGTATCAATGACAACTTCCCTTCCATATTTTTCTCAATCTGTCCTTTGGTCCAAAGCATTGGGATGTAATCACCACGCATCCAGATATCAATTAAATCATCATAATGTATACTTCCACGCTGGCCAGATTGACCAGGAACATGAATAGAGGTGCATTTCGAAACATCACTCATATCATTTATCATCCTAACTGATGGTGCCCATGACTTTACCATAAATGGGTCGTCAGGAACGATTGCCATTTGACATGGAGTGTCGTTATCCCCTCCAACTTGAAACGGACCTAGGTTAAAGAGTTTCCCCAGAATTTTACCCATTTTAGGATCAAAGGACATGGAATGAGTAAATTCAATATAATGGATCCTACCCCATTCCCATTTATCAATATTTGTTCCAACATTTTCCATCAACCATTCAAAGGCTCTATTAAAGCTTCGTAGGAGTAATTTTTCTTTTCCACCAGCATGTTTAACCCACCAATTATCTGGATTATCCAATAATTTCAGCAATACAACAGTATCATGACCCTCAAATTCCTGTGAATGGAGTAATATCGGATGTAGTCCGTGACCCATTATTGATTTTGTCAATTCCTCTCCTAGATTGGGAAGTAACAGATTGCGTACTGTCATAAAACGAGTCACCCCATAGAGTGCTCCTCCAATGCTATCTACGGTCAAATTCCCATCCCACAATTTCATGATCTCAAGTGCTTGGTTTACCTTGGGATTGGGATCCTCAATTGTAATGTCATGGAAATGCTTGATAAATTCAATTCCTGGAAGACAGGTTACATCTAAATGCATCATTTTGCAATCCTCAATAGATATTTTTTCTAGACTATCAAAATAATCCTCGATTACTTTTGCCCGATATCCATTCATCCAAACCGAACCAAGAAAATGTGGATAATCATCATCTACGATTTTATTATTACATGATACAATGTATCCTTTTTCAGGATTAAGTGCATGAGGCATCTCTTCAAAAGGGATTTCACCATCCCACTCATACTCACCTGTCCATCCTGGTACCGGGACCATTCCATTTCCTTTTTTCCTGATTGGAACTTTTCCAGTTACCCAGTGACCGATATTTCCTTCAACATCTGCATAAACAACATTTAATTGTGGAGCTTCTATATTTTTCATCGCTTTAACAAATTCATCCCATTTTGTTGCGTTGTTTAGCAAATACCAGCCTTTTAATGATGATTTGGCTTTTAATGCCATTGAATTAATTGATAGTCTTTCAGTTTGATCTTCCAAAATGTTTGAAATTACTGGTCCATGACGTGTGATATATACTTTTTCTAGATGGGATAATTCATCCTTTATATTTATTTGTTCAGTAACGGCATCGGCATCTAGCCATTCATCTTGGAATTTATATTTTGACGGATTCTTTGGATCGAATTTTTCCACAAATATATCCTCAGCGTCAGTATAGGCAAGAGTCATTCCCCAGGAAAGGAATGAATTATGACCAACCATTACCATAGGGATTCCCGGTATTGATACACCAGTGATTGATTTGTTATCCTCCTTATTTTTCAGGTGATTGTGGTACCAGATAGAGGGGTGATCCAGTTTAAGGTGCATATCATTGCACAAAATTGGTTTACCAGTAGTTGATTTTTTTCCTGATATTACCCATGCATTGCTGCCCATATTTTGATTGAGAAATGGTCCATCAGCTTTGGTTAAATTTCCTTTTGCATCGAGCTTATTGAAATCTATACCATCAGGAAGTGTGGATGGATTTTCTTCGGGATAATGAATTTCTAAAATTGATGCTTGTTCCTCACCCACTGCCTCAATCAATTTTGCACGGACTATCTCACCATACCATGCATGACTAAGTTGCCATGTCATTAAACGGGCAATGGCCATTGTATCATCTGGTGTCCACAATTCAGGTTTATACTTGATTAACCAAAATTCAACTGGCTTATGGGTTTCTAAACTGTTGATATGGGCATTGATTCCATTGGTATAGGCACTAATCAATTCCTTTAATTCTTCATCTAATTCTTCCCAATCCTTTTTACCAATTCTGTGATATCCAAAGGTTCTTGCCATTCGATCCGTTTCAAATGAAAGTTTTCCAAATAGTTCACTCAAAGTACCTTTGGCCGTTCTTCTAATCATTTCCATCTGATAGAACCGATCCTGAGCATGAACAAATCCTTGGGCAAAATATAGGTCGTGATCGTCGGTGGCTATTATATGTGGGATCCCCCACTTATCCCGTGTTATTTCGACTAATGAGTGAAGACCTGGTAATTTTAATTCTCCTTCTATTTGTGCTAACCTTTTTTTCCCGACTATTGATACAGGGATCCTAAGTAGATTAGCAAAGATATGAGTAAATATTGACATGAGATATTTAGAAAAAATATGATCCACATTTAAATTAGTCCAATATTAATGGGAGAATTACTATTTAAATTCAGGGGTATGTAAATTGATAAAAAAAGTTGAAAAAAATTAATATTTAATGGGAATTTTTTGTATGGTAATTGTTAGTTGTAAAATATAGCATAATATAATTGGCATTGAAATTTGAAATAACCAAAAATTATCCAATTCTGGCCCGAAATGAGACATATTAAAATTGAATTACAAAATCTTGTTAATTTTATTGTCTTGTTAATTTTATTTTATTTACCTCTAGATTGTACTTGTAAATAACCAAATACCTGCCAGTATTAACATAATGCCCAGTCCAACTGAAATCTTATGAGAAGCATTATGGAGCTTCATCATGAGATCTTGACGAAATTGAGGTAATAGAATGCTTGTAAATATAAAAGGAAAGCCAGCACCTATACTAAAAAACAGTACAAGAATAAATTGTTCCAGAAGTGTTTTGCCTAATAAACTACTCCATACCGCTAGAAAATATCCACCTGCACACGGGGCAGCGATTATTGTATAAATTAAGCCAATTCCAAAACTAAAAAGAAATGGATTCCTATTCACATTATCTTGATACAACATATCATAGATCCTATCAGGCAATTGGATCTTTGAAAATATTTTAGGAGTTTTAATCATAAAAAATCCAGCCACAGCAATAAGTGAACCTTGTAATCGGGCAAATGTTACATAATTTCTAAGTAAAAATACTCTAAAAGCAGCGTTTACAATCAATCCCAGAGTTAAAAACACCACAAGAATCCCTAAAATCAAAGCGATCGAAGAGAAAAAAGATTGTTTTTGAGAACTTTCTGATTTTACATTAATAGCAACATAAGTTGGTAATAATGGAAATAAACAAGGACTAAAAGATGATAATAGTCCAAGCATAAAATTTAATGGAAGTATTATTAAATCGATCAAAATGATGACTCCTTAGATTAATTATTTACTTTTTACGGATTCTTTAACTTTTGAAGTATTCGTTTCTTTGGATTTTGCGGGGACAAGTTTAATGTACACAAATAAAGCTACTGTAATCATTACAATTACTTTAAACGTTGGATTGCGAAATAAGTCTTTCAGCAAGCTACCAGGATCACCTGATTGGCTCCCTCCATTTTCAAAAACAGGTTCAAAAGGAGCATCAATATTTGAGTTAATTGTATTAAGTATAACCGAAGGTTGGGTTATACCTTCCCATTTTTTAAGAATGTTGCCATTTTCATCAAATAAAAAGAGAGTAGGGAGAAATTGTACTAAATATTGATCCATAAACTCAGAATCATGATCTAATCCAAATGTCCAAGGAGAATTGAACCGATTCTTAAGTTCGATTACCTTAGGGATAGTATCAGATCCATCAATACTTAGAGTTACAATACTAACATTGTTATCAACAGAATTATAGATATCTTGTAAATGTTGCAATTGGACATCACATGATGTGCACCATGTAGCGGTAGAATCTACCAATAACAGTTTCCCTTGATACGAGGAAAATGCTTGAATATCGTTATATGTATCGACAAAACTTGATTCAATCCCATATGCTCGAATTGGTATT
>CAZRLL010000082.1:2148-7413 GCA_964600735.1 uncultured archaeon | reverse complement strand
ATTGGTATTTTGAGTTGATTCATCAATTTTTGCACAACAAGCCATCGCTTCTTCCATCAAAGGCGGTGCAATATCAAGTCGTCGAGCATTCGCCCACTCCAAGATTTCTTTTACCTGTTTTCCACAACATCTGCCAGTGGGATTAGTTATGGCACAGTCTTTTCCAGTGTTAGCTTCTGTAAAATTCTGGATATCAATCAAGGAATCACAACATTGCTTAACTAAAAGTTCTTCCATTATAACACTTTCCAATACATTTTTGCAATAACATACAGGTCTATTCTCTGTATTAATTTGCATCTTGTGCATTACAACACTTCTTAAATCGTCAAGTCCGAAATAGCTTTGTTTTTCATTACTAAAATACACGATTGGACAATCAGTTTCATCACAGAAGAAAAAGCCTTTTTCAACGATTAATCGCCAGAATTTTGGATTTACATGATTTGCTAAGGTTTTACGAAGAAGCCGTTTTCCCTTTGTAAATGACAAGGGACAAAAATTGTCTCCTTCCTTTCTCTCACGTTGTGAAAGTGATGTTTGATAGCTTAAAGTCAGGTTACTTACTGAAAATATTTGGTTGGAATTAGCATATTCCATATAATGCTTTTATCACTAAAATTTATTAATTAATCCATTAAAGATTTTTAAAAATAAGAGTAGAATTTTATAAAATTTTAACTTGCTCTATTATAATATTATTTGATGCACTTACTTTAAACCAATTACTCGTCTAAGAGCATAAAATAAAGTTGTAATTAAGGTAATTCCTCCAGCAACTAATCCTAATCCAGGAAAACTAATTACACCTACTACAATCAATGGTGCTGCACAACATGCTGCTCCTGCTGTTGCAAGCAGAATTGTACTCCTACTATTTACATTTTGGTTGGTATTTACTGATTTTGATGCTTCATCGTAACTATGAATACCTAATTTTTTAGGTTTATCTGATGATTTACTCATTATGAGTTATATTATTCTGGTTAAATTATAATGTTCTGATTTAAAATTTTTAATAAAATCATTGCATTATTATAATAGGAATAAAAGGAATCTTTTCCTTTGATATTAAAGATTATAAATACTAAAGTAAGTGAAACTAATGTATAGAACCTAAATAGGTATTTTTGATTCTTGTTGCAATATAGCTAGTGGATTTACTAAAATCTTTTATTAAAACCAGTAAAAGATTTAAAAATTTGTAAAGGATTGTTATTATAATTTGATTACATAACTTTTATTATGATAGAGAAAGAAATCAATCAAATTAAAACCCAAAATGATCATTGTAAAACTTGTTTAACCAATGAAGAATATGATTATGAATTAATTATTATTGGTGGTGGTGCAGGTGGATTTTCTGCGGCAACAAAAGCATCAGAATTAGGCATCAAAACACTGATGATCAATGGAGGATTACCTATTGGTGGGACTTGTGTTAATGTTGGTTGTGTTCCGAGTAAAATCCTCATTGAAATGTCAAATGATTATTACTATACAACTAAATCAACTTATGATGCATTAACTGGATCCTGTAATACAGAATTTAATTTTAAAACAGCAATAGATGAAAAACATAAATTGGTTTCAGGATTAAGAAAAAGTAATTATATTGATGTCTCTACCACATTTAAAGGAGTAGAAATTATTGAAGGACGGGGGAAGTTTATTTCACCAAACGAAATAAAAGTCAATAAGAACATATACTCTGCTAAGAATTTTATAATAGCAACAGGTTCAAGACCGAAGATAATTCCTTTTAAAGGAATTGACAAAGTACCTTATATTACAAATCGAGAATTACTCAGTATTGAAGAATTACCGAAGAAATTAATTGTGATTGGTGCTGGACCTATCGGTTTAGAACTCGCTCAGGCTTTCACTCATTTTGGTTCTAAAGTTATTGTTTTAGAAAAGGAAAGTCAAATTTTACCACGAATTGATAGGGAAATTGCTAATGAGTTACAGAAAAATCTTGAAGATGAGGGTATACAAATCAAGTTAAATGTGAATATTGAGGAACTAAGTAAGGATAATGGAGATAAAATTGTATCTACTACAATAGATTATAAAAAAGCATTATTTATTGGCGATGAAATATTAATTTCAATAGGAGTTACACCAAATAGTGATTGTCTAGATCTTGAAAAAGGGGGTGCTAAAGTCGGCAAAGGAGGATTCATTGAGGTCAATAAAGAATTACAAACATCACAACCACATATTTATGCAGTTGGAGATGTAGTGGGCAATGCATTTTTAGAGACTGTTGCAGCAAAAGAAGGATATATTGCTGCAAGTAATCTATTTCAAGGAACACATAAATCAATAAATTATGAAGCAGTTCCTCAAGCAATATTTACCTCGCCACAGGTTGCTGTTGTTGGGTTATCTGAGGATGAATTTATCAAAAAGTATGGATCATGTAATTGTCGAACAATAGATGTTGCTACAATTCCCAAGGCACAAGCCCTAAAGGAAACCCGGGGTATGATCAAAATGTTAGTTCATCCTGAAACAGATCTAATATTGGGAGTATCTATCGTTTCTCCAATGGCTGCAGATCTCATTCATGAAGCAACACTCGCAGTAAAATTTAAAATGACAGTTGATGATATCATTGATACAGTTCATGTTTTTCCTACAATATCTGAAGGAATCAAACGAGTTGCTCAAGCTTTCAAACGAGATATAACAATAATGAGTTGCTGCGTTGAATGAATTAAATATTTTTAGTTTTAAAAACTTAACAAAATAAGATTTACTGGGTGTATCACATGTCACAAAAAACGAAAGAAAAACATATAATAAAAATTGGTGGAATGCAATGTTCTTTTTGCGTACAGAGCATTCATAAGGCCTACAAACAGATGGAAGGTGTCACAGATATCTCTGTTAATCTCTCCCATGAAGAAGCATTGGTTGAATACAATAGTGATAAAATTTCAGTATCAAGATTAAATGAGACAATGGTAAGTTTAGGATATACAGTAAGAGACCCCCACAAAGTCAGGACATTTGAAGAAGAACAGGAGGAATTGAAGCATGCGCAACGGGAATTATTTAAAGCTGCAGGTGTTACTTTTGTCGCATTTATCTTTATGCTCTTAAATTGGACAGGAAATAGCCAAGCTTGGTTCAAGTGGGTTATGCTATCTTTGACCTTAGGTATGATCTTTGTGGTAGGAAAACCAATACTAAAAATGGCTGTTGCATCCCTACGACGTAGAATTCTAAATCAACATGTATTAATGGAATTTGGTGCGTTTGGAGGATTAATAGGGGGATTAATTGGATTTTACGTCTCCCCTTGGCCTATGGCTGATTTCATGGGTGCTGCGATTTTCATTACAGCTTATCATATCCTTTCAGGCTATGTTTCACTTCATGTTAGAACTAAAAGCTCGAGAGCAATAATGAATTTAATGCAGTTACAGCCATCTGAAGCCCGTGTGCTCATGGATGGGAAAGAGAAACAAATACCCATCGAGGAGGTTAAGATAGGAGATCACGTCAAAGTAAGACCTGGAGAAAACATACCCGTGGATGGAAAAATTATTGATGGAAATTCATCCGTTGATCAGAGTTTAGTTACTGGAGAAGCCATTCCTGTCATAAAGGAAGTTGGTGATGAAGTGATCGGTGGTTCAATCAATCAATATGGAACGTTATTAATCCAAGTAACAAAAATAGGAGAAGAAAGTTTTCTTCAACAGGTAGCAAAATCAATCCAAGAAGCACGATCTTTAAAACCTGGAATTCTGCAAGCTGTAGACCGTGTGCTCAAATATTTTGTACCAGCAATACTTTGGGCTGCTGTAATTGCATTTTTGATATGGACATTTGGTGCTTGGATTGCTGTTGGTGAACCTAACTTTAATCGAGCAATTTTTGCTACACTTGCTGTCTTAGTACTTGGTTACCCCTGTGCATTAGGAATGGCTACTCCTTTGGCTATGATACGTGGTGGAGGACTTGCTGCTCAGAAAGGGATATTGATGAGATCTGGAGAAGCATTCCAAGTTTTCAAAGATGTCTCAATCATTGCTTTAGATAAAACTGGAACCATAACAGAAGGTAAACCATCTGTAGTGAAAATTATTCCCACGAATGGAACTAACCAATCGACATTAATTACGATCGCAGCCGCTGCCGAAAGGAGCTCTGAACATCCATTAGCTCTAGCAATTGTCAAATACGCCGCGTCGCAAAATTATGATTTTGATAATGTTGTTTTGGAAGATTTTCAAGCGATTTCTGGATCAGGAATTAGAGTATTGATAGACCAAGCCACGATTATTCTCGGAAGCCCAAGATTTCTGAAAAACGAGATGATTAATTTACTACCTGTGAGCGACCAGATAACGGAAATGGAAAGTAAGGGGTGGACGGTAATTGGTGTGGCCGAAAATAAAAAATTATTAGGGTTGATATCTATTGCAGATTCTATCAAGACGGATGCAAATTATGCTATTAGCGAGATGAAAGCGAATGGACTTGAACCGATTTTGATTACAGGTGATAGTAAACGTGCCGCAAATTTTATTGCTTCGCAAGTAGGAATTTCTAAAATTGTTGCTGAAGTATTACCACAAGAAAAAGCAGAAAAAATTCGTGAGTTACAAAAAAATAAGACTAGAGTAGCCATGGTTGGTGATGGTATTAATGATGCACCTGCATTAATGCAAGCTGATGTTGGGATAGCCTTTAATTCAGGGACTGATATTGCAATTGAAGCTGCTGATGTAATTCTTGTCAACAATAATTTGATGGGAGTAATCGATGCTTACCATATTGGAAAATCGAGTTTTAACAAAACTAAACAGAATGTATTGCTTGCCTTTACTTTCAATGGTGTTGGGGTACCTCTGGCAATGACTGGATTAGTTCATCCTGTATTTGCAATGCTAGCCATGGCTGCGAGCGTAACAACAGTGCTATTAAATTCATATGGTGGGAAATTAATTCCTGGAAAGGTCGAAGAAGTTTCTAGCCAATCATTTGAAGAACCATTATCTGTTGAATTGAAAACACACCAAATTAGCTATACGATACCAACAATACATTGTCAAGGATGCGTATATGGTTTAAAAGAATCCTTGGAGGAACTTCCTGGTGTAGTTTCAGTTGATGGTGATGCGGATTCAAAAACCTTGGTTTTGGATTTTGTAAATAAGGATGTTAATTTTAAGAAAGTGAAGAAGTTAATCGAAAACGAGGGGCATAAAATAGAGCAGGAGGTGTTGCAGTGAACAATAAGATAAA
>CAZRLL010000082.1:0-2048 GCA_964600735.1 uncultured archaeon | reverse complement strand
AATGAATCCCAGATATGAGGAATAAATTATGGTAAACTTAGATGAAAAAGATTTAAAAATTTTATTTTATTTGAGTGAAAATTCAAGAATATCATTAACATCTCTGGGTAAACATCTTGATATGTCTCCAGCTGCCATAACCTACAGAATGAATAAACTAATGGAAAATAAAGTCATCAAAAATTTTACAATTAATATAAACAGTTCCGTTCTAACCCCAAATTACCAAGCATATCTTGTTCAGGGTAATATTAAATCAACGAATATTGATGGTACAATAGCTGTTTTCCAAGAATTAAATATCTTTGACAATTTTTTCATCCTGGCTTCCGAACAAAATTTTATTGGAAATACATTCCCGATTCCCAATAAGCGTTTGAAATTCTTACTAGACCAGATACAGGAACAAGGATTTCAAAATTTCACAATAACCCCGATTTTAAATCAAAAAATAGGAAATATTCAAAAAGAAATTTTCGCAGAAAATATCTCCTCGGTTTATTGTCCATTATGTCAAAAAACTCTAGAGGGTGATGCTGTTGTTGCACAGGTCGGTAATCAAATCATGGGGTTCTGTTGCCAGGAATGTAAAGATCTGTTTGAAAAAGAATATGATCAAATCGCATCCTGATGTTACTTTAAAATTCTACTCAAAAACCCACGTTGTTTGTGCTGTATATACAGCTCCATAAATTCGTTCGTCATCCATCAAAATATCTGCTTCTACATGACCAAATCCTGATTTTTGGAAAATTACTCTCCAATGTTTAGGTATAATCCAGCCTTGGTATGGTCGATATGAAAATAAAGGTACCTTCCACCAGGCTTCGAAAAATGCAAACATTAATTCTAGTGGCCAAGGAGTAACTTCAGAATAGGGACTACCTTCTCCGATAATAAGAACGCCTTCATCTTTTAAATGATTTTTTACCCATTTCAATGTATTAATTGGATTAATGGAAACGTGAAGAACATTTGTAGCATAAATTACATCAAATTTATCTTCCATTTTCGGCAAATTATGAAGATCAATAATTTGCGTATTAAGTGGTAACTCTGGAATCTTTTGTCTTATAGTTTGAAGAAAATACGGTTTGAGATCTGTAAATGTAAATGATTTTGCCTGAAACAGGAAATCTTTGAGTTCAAGAGTTGTTCCACCAACTCCGCCACCAAGTTCTAATACATCTTTGTCTTTAATGTAGTATTTTACTGTATTTGCAACTTTTTTATTGAAAATTCTCATTGTTATATCATTGTGATTAAATTCTTCCCACAATTCTTTACCACCTAACTTAATAATGGAAGCACCGTCAATGTTTCCTTTTAGAAAATTAATTACATTTTCATCAATTAATTCTAAATAGCGTAATGAAGAATGAATTTGAGCCAGATCTACGCTATCTTTTGGTAATTCTCTTGGTTGCAAATTATCAATCAGTCTTTGAGATGTTTGAACAAGATACGTAGCTTGCACACTAAAATTTTCGTTGCTCTCTACCCAATCCATAACTTTAGTAGCAATTTCTAATGTTTTTTTTTCAATAAATGCATAGCACATACTTAAATCTTGAATATTCATAATTTTCCCTATATTGCTGTTGGTAAAAATATCTTTCCAATATGAATTGAATTGATTGAAATCATATATTTGATATTTCTTTTACCATATCTACACACAAGGTTAGAGATTAGATTTTGATGTCGTCTTGAGCTAGATTTTGAGAAAATAATAATAATTGTATAAGAAATAACTTGAATAAATTATGAAAAATTTACAAAATATAAAAAAATAAAAATCATTTGAAAATTAAGTTTATACTGATATGAGCAAAATTAATTTTTTTGTAAAGCGTATAGCATTTACTAAAGGGTTTGTTTTGAATAGCGATTTCCGATTTTTAAAATCTGTTTTTTCCTTTCACTGAGTTATTTGTTTGATAAACCTTTATCGATTTGGCTGCAAATATGCCAAATATGGCTGAATTAATTTAATTAAATTAAAATCAACTACCTGAAAGGTTTGAATTGTAAATCATACACCTTAT
>CAZRLL010000081.1:0-14994 GCA_964600735.1 uncultured archaeon | reverse complement strand
TTTCAAAATAATAATTTTCATTCTTATATAAAATTACACCAAATGTTAAGAACATCTTCTGGATACTTCCCTCCAACAACAATTCCATGATTTTTTATGATAACCTTATAATTATTTTTCATTAGATTCACAACGATTTTTCCGAGCTCCCAAGTACCGTATGGATAATTATGCTCTGCTATATTGAAATGATTAGATAGAATTAATTTTTCAAGATTTGGGGGGTGAGTATGGATAATCAATTGAATGTCTTCATAATGTTTGTAAATCAAACCATGCATGGGGCTCTCTGAACTCGGAAACGATTTGCCATAAAAATATATATTTGGATTTTTAATTTTTGTGACAACTGAAAACTGATTCTTTTGGTAGACTTTGGATAGATCCATTCCAGTAGTTGTAATTATGAACGAATCGTGATCAATCCTCATAGAAACATTACCTGAACCATCCTTTATGCTTTCAGATGGGATTTTTCCAATCAATGACTTCAACGTTTCAATATATGGATCAATATCAATATCATAATTATCAAGACTTCCCAATTGAATTCCTTGAAATTTAATACCAATGTATTCTTCACTCACAAAAATCATTTTCAATTTTTCATTCAAATGCACTTGCAGCCAATAGAGTAGTTTTGAAAAGATTCTAATTGAATTTCTTTCATTATGTAAGAAAACTATTGATTATAAAATTCAGGAATTATTCATGGAGGTTAAAACCGATCAAGGAACTGAATTTGTAAAGTCTGTATCCCTTGTAGTAAATTCCGAAGGAGATTACGAATTACAACTAATTGATCAACGAACTCTTCCTTTTAATTTGATATTTTTTTACACTACAAGTTTTACAGAAGCCAATCAAGCAATTTCCAATATGACTGTAAGAGGTGCTCCAGCAATAGGAGCCACTGGAGCTTATAGTTTAGTATTAGGTATACAAGAGTTACAAAAGTCAGGTAATCTTCAACAATCGAAAGTTTATAAGTTAAAAGAAGAAATTTTGGAGACCAGACCCACTGCTAGGGACTTGGAGACATTTGTGAACAGTGTAATATATGCCATGGAAAGCGAAACCTTCTCACTTCAAGTTGCAGCTGACGATGCGAGAAACCTATGCAAAGAGAGTGAAAATGAATGCAAAGAAATCGGTTTGCAATCAAAACACCTCATTAAGGAGAATATGGGAATATTGACCCATTGTAATGCTGGAGCACTTGCTACCGTTGATTATGGCACAGCTCTTAGTCCAATAAGATTAGCTCATGGAGATGGCATCGAATTCACGGTATATGTAGATGAAACGCGACCAAGATTGCAAGGGATGTTGACAGCTTGGGAATTACAAAATGAAGGAATTAATCATGTTATCATTGCAGACAATGCAGCAGGATTTTTTATGCAGCAAGGAAAGATCCAGCTGGTAATTGTGGGTTGTGACCGAGTTTTGAAGGACGGAACAGTAACGAATAAAATAGGTACTTTGGAAAAGGCAGTGCTTGCAAAAACTTTTGGAATCCCCTTTTACATTGCAATGCCTTGGACAACCTATGATCCGATAATTGAGAATGCAATAGATATACCAATTGAATTTCGTGATGATAATGAGATTACCCATGTAAAAACAGAAGAAGGCTATAAACGTGTGAGTCCTAAGAATGCGATAGTAAGCAATCCAGCATTCGACATTACACCACCAGAATTTATTTCTGGATATATAACTAGGGACGGAATCCTTGGTGCATATCAGTTAGAAACGCATTATAAGAAATTTAAAGTAAAAAGAGAATAAACAAATATTTGATAAAAATAAAAGAATGCTAGAATTATTAATGGATTATTCGTATCAAAGTTAAATTTTATTATATGTTCATATAATAACCGAATTTAAATTATAATAGTGTAAGATCACTTCAAACGCAATATAAAAAGAATATCAACGAATACTAGAAACTCTCAATATCCTTTTGAACTATTAAAATTAAAATCACAAAAGTATTTCTGATTTTTAGATTTACAAGGGGAAAAAAAATATGCCAGATTTATTTCGGAAAACAGAAACATATGTTGAAGCAAAAAATGTAAAAAGAATGGGGTACTACCCATATTTCCTACCCGCAACTGGTTCCATAGGTCCCAGAACTACAATAGAAGACCATGAGGTTATTATGCTAGGATCAAACAACTATATGGGGCTTACAGATCATCCAGAATTAAAAATAGCCGCTCAAGAAGCAATAGATAAATATGGTACTGGCTGTACAGGTTCAAGATTCTTGAATGGGACCTTAGACATACATATAGAGCTAGAAAAGAATTTAGCTGAATTTTCAGATAAAGAAGATTCATTAGTATTTAGTACTGGTTTCCAAACAAATCTTGGAGTAATTTCTAGCATCACAACTCGTGGTGATTATGTAATATCAGACGCCTACAATCATGCATCGATCGTAGATGGTTGTAGGTTGGCACAATCTGAAACTAGAGCTTATATGCATAATGACATGCAAGATCTGGAAAGAGTACTAAAATCAATACCAAAAGAAAGTGGTAAGTTAATTATTTCCGATGGGGTTTTTTCCATGGAAGGGGATCTAGCAAAACTACCTGAAATAAGTGAACTCGCTGAACAATATAATGCTCGTATTATGATCGATGATGCTCATGCAGTCGGTTATCTTGGAAAACAAGGTGAAGGCACGGGCGGACACTATAATATGATGGACAAAGTCGATATTATGGTTGGAACCTTTTCCAAATCTTTTGCCTCAATAGGAGGTTATGTTGCTGCATCAGAAGATGTAATACACTATATTCAACACCATGCCAGAAGTCTGATATTTTCTGCTTCATTACCACCACCCTCTGTTGCCAGTGTTAATAAGGCATTAGAAATAATAACCAGCGTTGAGGGGGATGAAAAAAGAGAAAAACTGATGAGGAATACCAAGTTATTGAAGAGTGGTCTAGATGAAGCTGGTTTTAATACCGGTCAGTCGGTCACACCAATAGTTCCGGTGATAATCGGCGATCCTATGAATACTTTTATCTTCTGGAAAGAATTGTTCAAAGCAGGTGTTTATACCAATCCTATACGTGCTCCCGCTGTTCCTCCTGGAATGGAATTATTAAGGACGTCCCTTATGGCTACTCATGAAGAAGAACATATTCAAGAAGCAATCGGAATATTCCAAGCAGTTGGAAAAGAGATGGAATTAATATAAATCAAACAAAACCTCATTCATTTAATTGAATGATTTTTAACTTATACTCAATAATTTTGATTTTGAGTATTCAGAGAAACAATTCAAAGTTTTCATGTGTTTAAATTTTGAGAGATGAATTTCCAATACTATTAGTCATTCCTTTGATTGTAATTAACTCACTCTCGTACAAATTTGCGATCCTTTTGGTCCATTCTACTAAAATCCATTGAATCATTTTATTTTTATCTAAGTGGGACGTATGTAGTAAAATCACCTCACCTTTTGCATTTAATAATATTGAAAAATCTTCAAAATCTTCGTTACTTTCTAAATCTGCTTCAAACTCAATATGCTTATTCCCTAACATCTTAGAAGCTGATAAAAAATTGACTAACCGAGATAATCTTCCATAAAGATCGATTTCTAGATCTGCAATATGAAGGATATGTCCAAATTCATGTGATGTGACCACACCTCCTACATCTGGAGGAACTAAGAAGTCAAATCTGGGTAGATATATTCGAAGTTGTTTTAATTGACCAAGTGATGTTATTAAGAGTAAACGTGCTCCCAAATCCATAAATATCCCGTTATAAATTTATTATAGGTTCATATTAATATACATGTTTAATCAGGATTGCACAATTTACATAATCAAGGATTCAAACAATCGATTGAATATGAAAAATTATCACTTATATTTTCGATCCAAATAGTCGATTATGTATCATTTCCGTCTGATAACACAGTTTCAATGGTTTATATACTTTTATAGAAAATATTCTGTGAATGACCGCAATTGTTAATGAACTAGAGGAACTGGATCAAGAACAAAGTGAGATTGTTTTTTGTTCTGAATTTCTTGAATTCAAATCATCCAATATGCAAATCACAAAGAATATATTAGATTTTACCATGGAGACTTTTGCCAAGTGCCATCAACTTAATTTTATTGGCTATCTTGTGCAGGATCATTACATTGGATATTTTACCAAGAGGTTAATTAAGGCACCCAGTAATAAAGAATTAAAAAATTTAAATGAAAAATTTATTTCCGCAACAAAGATGCTTAGAATATTCCTTTCAGATAAGAAAAAGAATATTACAGAATTAAGATGAGCATTTGTTTCCCGCTAGAACCTAGAATCAAGGTTCTGAACTTTATTGTAGAATTAATCAATAATATAAATTATTGTTATCAAATTATAATGGTAAATTAAATTTTAGCATTAGTCAATTTAAATTTACCAAATTAATACATCAATAATTCAGTTTGACTCATCAAAGTATTGACTATTCAAATTATTTTACAATAATTTAATGCTAATTAATATAATAAATATAGTCATTTACAATGGTTTAATTCAATAAAGAAGTCACCTGCAAATTTTCTCATTACAATGAGTTTTGCAAAAAGTATTTATATATTCAAGATAATATTAATATGTAACATATGCACCCATGCACATGTGCATTCATGCACATATGCACTGTTGCACTAAATGAGGAAACAAAAAAATGTACACTTACAAGTTACCAAAATTACCAAAATCTGCTAAAAAAATTATCTTCCTTCTCTCTGAAGAAGGTCAATTGACCCAAAAAGAGATCATAAGTTTAACAAATATTCCTGCTAAAACCGTAAGATATGCACTAAAAAGATTAACTGAAACCAAATTGGTGATTTCCCAACATAATCTCGAGGACATGAGAAGTATGTTCTATTCGCTTAGCCCAGATACAGATTTCACCTTTCAAGATTTAATTATAGAAGATGCACGTAAATTGGTCATGGTTGAGCAAAAATTAAACTAGGTGAAAAATAAAAATTATTAAACGAATATTGGTACAGTTGTAAACAGGTAAAATTCATGACTTCCCCAAATCCTATTGAAAAAAAATGTTCTCATGAGGATGGAAAGTTATGTTGTCATTCAAAAGAAGCTATTATATTAACTTTGAGTAGAACTCCTTGGCGACTATCAATCAAGGAATTATCAGACATTACCCATTTTCATAGAAATACTTTACGACCCACCTTAAAAAAATTATTAGAAGATAATAAAAACAAGATAAAAACCACAGGAGACACGAAATCTGGGCACTATTATTACGGTGGTATTACTGATTTTTATCGGAGACAAGCTAGAGCTATTGAGGAGCTTGATCTTCCCTCGGATCAAATAGGTAAAATTGCTTCCGACATTGGATACAACTTGGTAAAGAACACCCTTAAAGAAGCTTTGAAAAATGGACCTCAATTTAGACACAATAGTCTGTATGAAGCAATATTGCATATAAAAATGGCTTACCCATTCAGTGATTTTATTTGGAGTGAAACCGGAAGGGTACAATCAGGAACTGTTTTTAGAGCAAATTCACTTGATAATGAAACAGAGATAAACCCACATGATTTCAATTTGCGTATCCATTCATGTCTTTGTAACGGGGATAAAGAAGATCATATTTCTTGTTCCCTGGTGATCGGAGCACTGAAAGGAGCAATCGTAGGTACTTGTGGTGTTGACGCAAATGTAAAGTGGAACAACGCTGGAAATGATCCAAAATATGGTACATATTGCCAATATCAGATTACAGGTGAAATATTTGTACCCTAATTTCACAAGGACAATCAATTTTAATAAATAAGATACCTGATTTTCAGGTGATAGTTGTATTTATCCGTCAAATGGATAATGTAATAAATACTGGATTTATGGGGAAGCATTGTCTGGTTCATCAACCTTGGTTGTTCTTCGTTTTTTCCTTTCTTTTGATCGAGCAATTAATTGCTGCTTGCGTTTTTCCTTTGTAATTTTATCCGCTTTTTCCTTCTCCTCCTTCTCCTGTTTCTGTTTCTGCTTAAATTCAGTTCGATCAAACTTTTCTTCGTGATATACACTCCATTGATTGGATTTTTTAACTATTTTTTTGAGATTTAAACTCTTTTTAGCCAAGTCTAAGTCGATTAATCCCAGTTGACTTATTGTTTCTAAAAATTCTCCCTCCTTACCTGGTAAATAGGAAACCCTTAGATATCCCGATTTTGTAATAAATCGGATAAATATCTTACCGAATTGCCGGTGTTTTACTAGCTGGGTTCCCTCAATCACCTCAATTGGACCCATATATCTGATACCCCTATCTTCACCCCCAAAACTTACAATTCCCTCATAAAACATCATCCTCTCCTTGAGATCAAACTCAATTAGTGCATATTTTCTATTTATCAAGGCTAATAGGATCAAAAACACAGTCAATGGAGTATAAAATAGTATATTGATATTATTGAGAAAAACACCAAACAGGGCACCAATAGTCCCCCCAAAGATAAATGCGATTATAAAAGCTGTCATGATCGTGGTCAACCAGTCCCCGGGAGTGGTACTACTTACCAGTTCACCGTCCATTCTTTTCTGTATCCATTTTTTTTCCTTCTCAAATTTTTTATAATCAAATTCACGCGGGGGTGTTTCTGGAACGTTGGGTTTACGTATCACTTATTGGTTAAAAATTATATCCAATATTAAATCCTATTTTAATTTCTAATTATTTTTACAATTTTTATTTTTTATAACTAATCTTGAATAAAAAAGGAAGCAGCCCCATAATTTATGATCTACTAAGAAATCGGAAGTAAAATTGTGTTCTATGTGATTATAATTTTCGAATATACTATTTTTACCTGAAATTGAGACTGCATTTTGTAAATTATCTTAAATGTTTTTTCTGATCCAAATTTAGTCACCGTAAAAATAATAATTCGATTTTCCTTAAATCAAATCTTATAACCAAGGAAAAATTACACAAAAATAACCAACAATAATTATTGGAAACCGTGACTAATCAATGGCATCAAAATTCTTGTATATTTTTAAGCCTCTGGTGCATCTTACCTTTGAGGTGGAAAAACCAGTAAAGAAGCCCAGTTTTAATCAAAAGATTGGCTGGACGTTTGCGGCATTAGTACTTTATTTAGTAATGCTCAAGACCCCCGTTTATGGGTATCAGGAGAGCGGAGAGGATCCGTTTGCCGCTTTGCGAATTATTCTTGCAAGTCAAAGAGGAACATTAGCAGAACTTGGAATTGGGCCAATAGTCACGGCCGGTATGATACTTCAGTTATTGGTTGGTTCTAAAATCATCAGTATTAATTTCCAAGATCCAGAGGAAAGAGCCCTGTATACTGGAACCCAGAAGGTTCTAGCAGTTTTAATGACACTATTCGAAGCCATTGCCTATATTGCAGGTGGTGCCTACGGAGAGGCAGTTAAGGATGATCTGGGAATCCAGATTATCATCGTCATGCAACTAGTTGCTGCTGGTATCTGTATTATGATGATGGATGAGTTGGTACAGAAGGGTTGGGGACTTGGATCTGGGATATCATTATTCATTGCCACCTCGGTATCATATACTGTATTCACTGGAGCTTTTTCTATTGAGGATATAGGTTACGAAGGTAGGGAATGGAAAAAGGGGGCAATAATCTTCTTCATACAATCAATTGGTAGAGGAGAGGTGTTGAGATATGGACTCTGGCACCCCGATAGCCAAGCAGCAGATATGTTCAATGTATTTGCTACTTTTGTGGTTTTTGGAGTAGTTATTTATGTGGAATCGATGAGGATTGAGATTCCGGTACAACATGCCGAACATAGGATGCCTGCCAGGTATCCTATTAAATTCCTCTATGTAAGTAATATCCCAGTAATTCTAGTAAGTGCACTCTTTGCGAACATTTTCCTCGTCTCAAATCTTATGAACAATAAATATGGAACGGAAAACAGTGTCATGGGCAGTATAAGTAGATTCCTGGGGGTTTGGGATAGTTCTAGTGGGCAAAATACCCCAGTTAAGGGATTGGCGTCTTATACAACAGCACCGAGGGGAGTACTAGCCGTAGCTGATGATCCCTTCCGGGCTGTCATGTATATGATAATAATGACCATAATGTCTACCATGTTTGCCATGGTATGGGTGGAAACTGCGGGAATGTCAGCCCGGGATGTTGCGCGGCAGCTTATCGGAGCAGGCATGCAGATACCTGGATTCAGACGGCATCCAAAGATTGTGGAGAGATACCTAAATAATTATATCCCCTATGCAGCCTTCATGGGTGGAATGTTCATTGGCTTGCTCGCATCAGTTGCGGATTTTATGGGGGCACTTGGTTCAGGGGTAGGAATCCTGTTGACAACGGGAATCATACGGCAGTACTATGAGATACTTGCCAAGGAAAGACTTGGTGATATCAACCCGGCTCTTGCGGGACTGCTGGGTATAACCTGATCAGTTGTAGCAGCTACGAAATTTTGTATGTGCAATGATTTTAATCAAAAACATGTCGTTCTTAGCTATTAAATTTCTCCTAGTGTAATAAAGATAAAATGCCATCTGGACGTTGTTTTTCTTGGTCTGATGATGGATTAAATCTTAAGAATATTTTCTTGTACTTTTATAATTTGGTAATTACTTATTAATTCCAATTTTCATGTAGTAAATATAATATATAGTCAACATTTTTATTGATGATGTAATATTCAATAATTGATGGGAAAATTTTGTCATCGTTGTGGGAACAAGCTCAGAGAAGGTGCGAAATTTTGCAATCGCTGTGGTGGGAAACTTAAAACCCTAGTCAATCTTAGTGTTTCCAAAAGTCCAATACAACCAGTAAAGATAAAAACTGATCTCAAAAGTGGAAATATAATTTCAGGCAAAAAGAAGAAAATCATAGGAACTCCCCGGGTTGAACAAAAACCAACATTGATAGAAAGAACCAGTCAAAAAAGAGTTTCTCCCCCCAAAATTATCAAGAAAGAAAGACAAGTATTAATCAGTCAAAAAATCCCTGAACTGAAAAAAGTTGAAAATAAACAACAGCAATTCGATCAGCTGTTAAGAACCAAGATAAGCAGGTTAGAGGACCAGATAAATAATTTTGAAAGAAGGAATAGATTCAGCAAATTTGATTTTGAGAATATTGAAAGACTTGAGGATGAATTGAGAGAATTTATAGATCAGAAATATTTTGCAAATAGTGAATTTAAGCAAAAATATATAGAGATAAAGGTCAAGAAAGAAAAGGTATCATTTAAGATTTTAGAATATTTGACTCATGATTTCAGTGATGCAAAATTAGAGAAAACCAGGGAAATATGGCAGAGAAATAAGATTGACATTCAACAGACATTGTCCGAAACGCAGCATATCGGAGAGCTAATGGCTTTGGGTAAAGTAAATCATCAAATCACAAGAAAAATATCTGGAATATTAGGCAGAGGAACTAATGAGAAAATAAATCCCTCTATTCTCTACGCAAATAATCCCCAGCTACGTGAATTATTCCTTGAATTACATAATATTCAAATCCCGGCTTATATCGAAAAAATTGATCCGAGTAATCATAAAAATATCTTTAATTCAGAGCTTGACTTGCTGAAAAATATAACTAATTTAATGGGTCCGGTCCATTTTGATCGTAAAACCTTTACATCAAGATATTTGTTCAATTTGAATAAACGGTATATTAAGGAACAAATTAAGACTAAAAATATATTAATCACAGTTAAAAAATCCTTGGATGATCATTATACTGATATTAATATAGAATATCAGCAATTGAAGGGTAATTACTACCAATTAATGGAGCAACTAGTATATTCTGGTGACATAGCAGATCAGTTATTCCCCCAGCAATTGAAGGCAATCGATGATAGTCCTGGCGAAAAAGATATTGTAAAGCTTTTCGAATTCATGTCACTGAAGTCTGAAATCTTGGAATTAAAGAAATCTGATTATTATATTCCTTTTTCTAAAGATGGCTACTCCAAAATTGAAAACTTAGAAGCACTTAATTCAGAAGACGATATCGATCCTTTAATAAAATTAGATTCAATTGTTGTTCTTAAGAAACTGGACAAGGCAAACAAAATCAACAAAACAGTGGAACTAAAAGAACTAGAAGAGTTGAATTAATAAAATAAATTGCTAGGTAATTTGCTATTTGATCTTTCTATTTGTTTTTATAGCGACAAGCGTCTAGGGTGCCTATGTCAGAAAGAACTGTTGTTAAAAAGAAGAAAAAGTGGGGTAAAATATTTGAATACACCCCTACTGTCCGTTCCAGTATTTTAACAGAAGAACTCGCCGAAGAAATTGAAAAAGACGTCAAGAACTCGAATGCCATAACTCCTCAATCTCTGGCCAATAAACACAATATCAAGGTAAGTCTAGCCAAGCGAATCCTGAAAAAATTAGAGGAAAAAGGGGATCTTAAATTGGTCCACA
Source organism: uncultured archaeon (assembly GCA_964600735.1). Classification (GTDB taxonomy): domain Archaea; phylum Asgardarchaeota; class Heimdallarchaeia; order Heimdallarchaeales; family Kariarchaeaceae; genus LC-2. The sequence goes on along the minus strand of CAZRLL010000081.1, from coordinate 4,493 downwards.
GTAGTGGTAAGAATAAATTATATTCGAAGTAGTTTTCTAAATTTTTACAAGTAAATCTAATATTTCCAATAATCTAATAGGATTAATTGTTCTTAATTAAATGAATTGAGAAGTGTTGTGAATTAGACTTATTGGTATTGCACCATTAGTCAAACGCGTACTCAATTGATTTTGCTCGAGGGGATCTCCATGTATCAAGTATATTTGATCTGGGTTGGTTTGCTGCACTAAGTTTGATATTCCTTTAGATGAGGTATGCCCTGAAAATCCAAATCTTGTTACCTGTGCTTTTATGTTCACATCAACTTTTTCCCAACGGTTTGTATTTAAAGTAATACGTCGCTTACCTTCGAGAATTTCCCTTCCCAGAGTACCTTCTGCTTGATATCCAGTGATCGCAAGGAGATTACCATTATCTTTTGCTGCAAATTGAAGGTGGGCATGTAATGGTGATGGCATCATCATTCCACTTGTAGTGACAATAATTGACGGTTCATTTGAATTCCCGAGATGTTTGCGGTAATCACCGGTGTGGGCCACATTCTCCCTAGTGATCGGGAAAACATTTTCGTACCTAAATGGTGATTGTCTTTTTTCTTCCCTTAAGCGATCTAAAATTGGCCGATCAACCCAGTTTGAGTCGAGATATTTTTCTGTAATCAAGTTCATTTTATTAATCATGCCATCTACATAGATTGTTTGTCTTTTTACCTCTTTTGAGAGGATACACAAAAGCTCTTGAGATCGACCAATGGCAAAGCTTGGAACAATTACCTTTTTCTTGGAACCTAGAACGTTTTTTATTCTACTTGTGAATTCATTATTCACCTGTTTTCTCGGTTTTATGTCCCTAATTCCATTTGTACTCTCAGTAATTAGAATATCAATTTTTTCCTCTGGTATCTCAAATCCTTTGAACAAAGGAGTTCTCTGATCATTTATATCTCCAGTATAGAGTATTCTTCGACCATCCCATTCTATGAGGATCATCGCTGCACCAAGAATATGACCGGCATTGTAAAATTCGGCAGTGACTCCATCAACCAGCTTTATTTTCCTTCGATAGTTACTAACTTTAATGCTTGAATAGGCTTGTTCGAGTCCCTCTTCGCCCCAGTGTCTCGATCCCTCTATTTTTTTGTGATCCCTCCAGAGTAACTGGGTGATATCACGGGTGGGTTTTGTCATGTACAAGTTCCCATCGTATCCATTCTCCCACAATGCAGGAAGATATGCTGAATGATCTATGTGAGCATGGGATAAAAGAGCAGCATCAAGTTCACCTGCTCTTTCTTTCAATCCTTCTGGTGGAATAGATAATCCATTAGGTACTAATTTTATTCCTGCATCCAATAAAATTTTTCGGTCCTGATCTTCGATTATAAATGCAGATCTACCAACTTCTCCAGCAGCTCCATATGCTGTTAATTTTAATTTATCATTTCTGATCTTTTTTTCAGTATGTTTCATTTGTTTTTTCATGTTATCACATAACCTTAGAATCATCACATTATCTAGTCCTGTCATAATCGCAAGCGGACCTAACCAATCAATAGATTGATTTGGGATAATGCTCCTCAAATGGAGTATAGATATTCTTATATAAAAAGGAGTTCAAATGATACAATTTATCTTTGTTTTAGTTGATTTGGGACAAGATCAGACTAATTCAGCAATTTAAGGTAAAATAATGAGTGGTGTAACGGTTTTATCCGTTAGTATGTCCGATTTTCCCCCATTCCTCGGTAGGAAGATTGTTTTGTCCCATATTGGAGAATTGGAGACATAAATTAAATATTGTTGATAAAAAACCGTCAAATCTTTGAGATTTCAATTTACGATAGTATTAGATTAATTGCTAATACTTATGAAGCAGAGAAATATAATTATTACTATGAGTACTCGTGAACGGCCTGATAAAGAGAGAAAAAAAAGGGATAATGCTCATGCAAATTTTGCAGAAGGTTTAATTCAATCAGAAGAAGAAGATAAAGAAGCTCGAAAAGAAATATTACGAGAAGGAGTAGACGAACGAGAAAAAATTGATAAGTCAACCCTATCAAGTTCTAGAGCCGTGACAGGACAATTATCTAGAATCAGAGAAGAAGCCGGATTATCTGCTTTTGTGGGAACCTCAGGTAAGATAAAATCTCCTAGGTTCAGAAAAGGTGAATTTATTTCAATGCTTGCACGGGAGATATTACTTATTGGAACAGAGGAAATGGAGGAATCAGGAGGAATAATTTCTCTAGCCAAAATAAAACAGTTTTTCGCTGAATCCAGAGAAAATTGGGAATTAAGAGAAAATGATATTGAGGAAGCGATCAAATTGCTGGAGAAGCAGGAAATGATTCCTGGAGGTGAAAGGGTAAGTGATGAATTGACAATTGTCCATTTCAAAGCCTCTGAATTATCAAAGGATGCAAAACACATACTCAAAGCCGCATTAGGAGTAGAAGTTACAAAATCTTCACTTGCCAGCATCTTGGGTTGGACCCCAAAAAGGGTAGATATTGGTATAAACCAGATGATAAAGGATAAAATTGCAATTGAAGATGGCGAAAATATTTATTTTCCCGGTCTCTAATTTATAAATTCAAGATTAGCCATGTTTTTAATCTTCAAGAATTCTCACAATAACGAATTAAGTAATATTTCCGTTTTTGTTTTGATTTTGTTTTTGACCTCAACTATTACTACAAGTCTTATTATTGATTGGAAATTATTTTTTGTTTGGAATGCCATTAAAATTAATTATCTCAAATTTGGATTAAGTTATAATCAGACAGGAATTTCTAATTTTTTCTTTTACTGGACATTCCATTATTCTCCTATGCATCTGGTCTATGTATTATTATTATTTTGTTTATCTCTAAATGGTAGGGACTTCAAGATAAGGGACCTATCATTGATGCTATTCGCAACAATATTTATTCTACCCATTATAGTATATTTTGTATCCTATCCAATTGCGATTATACTTAGGATGTATTATTCTTCGTTCATGCTCACTAGCATAAAATCACGTCATTACATCGGATCCTCTGCAATAGCCTGGGGTTATATAGGAATGGTCAGGAGAAGAGATATTTTTGTAGGGTTAGCAATACTATTTCCATTTTGCTATAAATTATTTGTAAGTCATGTGTTTGATTTTACACCAGACATTGGCCATTTTGCAGGTTACTTCTTGGGTTATTTCTTCTCAAAAGTAATCAAGGATTAAGTAACAATAAAAATTATGGGAAATAATTTATTTATCTTACGATTATTTTATAGGTAAGTTCTATTTTATTATTATACTTGAATGATTTTAAATAGTGTAAAGGATTTAGTAAAGCCAATAAAAAAAATTCAAAAAGAGGTAAAAGGAGTACAAAGAGATTTATTCACAACACTCAATATTTGGCATAAGCGAGTACTGGAAATTGAGGATCAATTATCTGAATTTGAATTAAACCTTATGAAATGTATTGATGATTCAGTAGTAACAATAGATGAAAGTTCAGAACTCACTGAAATTATGCATCAGGCCAAATTGATTAGTGAAAGGTTAAATCACACAATGGAAAAAATTGGGAGTATGTCTGAAATCGTCGAAAAACAAGAAAAAGTCACAGATAAATTAGATAGAAATGTTGTCAAAGAGGATCGAAAAATTAAACCATCGTTGATTCATACACAGACCACTAAACCATCTTTGATTCAAACACAAACCACTAAACCATCTTTGATGCCTAAACAGACCGTTAAGCCATCTTTGATTCCCACACAAACCATTAAGCCATCTTTGATTCCCACACAAACCATTAAGCCATCTGACATAATGGCAAGAGAGCGAGCAGGGGCAGTCACACAACAAGTTTCTCAACATTCCTCAGAAAGGAAAGAATCAAAGATATCAACCGAACAGCAGTACTTAGAGGTAGAAGTCCCAGAAGGTGATCCTCCAAGTTTATCTGATAAGCACAAATCTGGTCGTTCTTACAGATCTATATTAACTGACATTACAGTGAATTTCAAACTACTCAATCAGATTGATGAATTACTAGCAGAGATGTTAAACTTGGGTAAACGTGTATCTTATAATAATCAAGAAACCCTGATATTAGAAAGATATGATTTCATATTCAATCATCCTAGGGTATGGCAAGATAGATTAAACGAAGAGAAAAAAAGAGCTATGGAGATGAAATCTTTACTTAACTCATAATGAATTAATAACTCATGTCTTGTTTAATTGACTAATTATTATGCAGGTCTGACAGATATCTGTATTGCAGGGATCGCCACAAATACTGCAAGGGTAAATTTTTTTAGTACCACTATGTTTAGCTTCCTTTGGTACATGGGATGCTAAATCAAAAAGTGCATCAGTAGATTTTAGTATAGAAAATAATACTGATGGATCATGCTCCATATAATTTGTCAAAATATCCCGAATCCGCCCTCTTTGGGCTTCCACGGCATAGGGACAGGGATTTTCTTGATAG
>CAZRLL010000080.1:0-15007 GCA_964600735.1 uncultured archaeon | reverse complement strand
AATTTTTTATTAATTATATTTAAGAATTGCTTATGATAAACTTGTAGGAGGATAGATTATGATTTCCAGTTTTAAAAATAATTTGATTTCCTAATGATTTTTATCTTATTTATAAGTATCCCCATAAAAGGGACAATGATAACAAAACCGAATTTTAAACTTGCGTCATCATTTTCAGATTTTTCGGTCCCACTAGAAGTATTGCTCGAAATACTTGATGTTGAGCTTTCAACTGTTTCTGTTTGTTTTGTATATGCATTTGCATCTGATTTTATAAATAATAAAGTTGCAATTTTTGAAGCCGATGTATATACCTCCTTGTATCTCTCAATAAATCCAGTATTAATATTATAAACAAACTCATTATGGACTGATCCGGAAGTCCAAGAATAATCTAGAGTAATTGAAAATGAAGTGGCAGATCTACTAATATTTATTTTATCAAATGTATCGTCATTCCATGACAATCGATCTTTAATGACTGTCTCTGCATCAGTTTCCCAATAATCCCAATCAGTGAAAAGAATAAATGCTTTTTCAAAAACATCTAAATAGTAAATTGTACATATCGTATTGCCACTGGATGTAGTTCCATCTGGTGAAATCCGATTGTACCTTACACCGTAGCCTTCTTCATATGTTGAATTTGTTATTTTATATTTCAAGATGTCTCCTTCAAATATTAGTTTGTCAAATATGCCTGACCAAAATGCCCGTATATTCCAATCAGTAAATCCAACAAGGGATAATTCTGACACTTCTAAATAAAATTCATCCCCCTCGGATACTCCAATTTTGGTTTTATCAACATCAGCTTGACCATTAAGTAAGCTCATCATTATTGATATAACCACCAATGAAAAATATATTCTTTTCATATTGGTGTATATTGTACTACACTATATAAAGGAACCATTTTAGACTCGGAATTGGGCATTTCGATAGTATATTCATTAATTATCACCGTTCCAATTTTTAATGTTAATAATAGCTCATAGGTCCCCTCGATCTCATTCTATTTTGGTCCCATTGAACGATCTCTTTCTATCAAATCCTAGAATTAGTTACTTCTTATTATCTGAAGGGTTTGGATCCCATGGATGGAATATTGTTTGAAATGACAAGTATAGCAATTACAATTAGTTTTATGAGCATTGAATTTATCAATATCATATAATTTAATCTGAGCCTGATTTCTTAGCATCCTAGCGCTATTTAATGCCCATTTCAAACTCTGCTTTGATTTATGGATGATGAAATCGGAAAAGATTCTTTTTTTCCATATCTTGAAATTTATTCTCTTTAGCCAGATGATATACGAAATCTGAGTCCATTTACTTTCAAACATGCTGTTTATTGCTTCATGTAATTCGAGATCCAGTTGTGATCCATCATTAACAATAATGCTAATCTCTCTTTTTAGCTTTTCAATTTCATTATCTAAATACTCGGAAAAATCCATCTAATAATAATTATAGTATTTGTTGTATTTATTATTGAATAGAGCATATTAAAACTGATAAATGGTAAGTATTGATTTTTTCTTGCCCTAAGATTCGATTATCGAATTTGCTATCGATATTAAAAGTGGTTTAGAGTCTATTGATTTGGGGTTGTTAGGGTATTGTGTGTTAATTTCACCAAGACGAATGGACAATCAATTTAATTTCATCTTAATCAAATATTCGATAAATTATCTTTGTGTAGTGAACTGATTGAGTTTATGGATATGTTTGTCAAAATGGCTTAACAATGTAATCATCTCTTTTTCTGTATCGATCACTATTTCTGCGGGTTCTTCGCTCCTCATAAATACCCTCCAGTATTGAAAAAATAGCTCCTTAGTCGATTTTGAGTACTTGGATAGTATGGTTTTTTGATTATCTTTGCTTTCCATTTTCCGTTACTTTTTTTTCAATTTCTATTATTTAAGCCTTGCTTGAGTGAATTGTTAATCTATATTCCATTTATTTGTTTAGCGTTATTTTTTTTTTATATATTATAGGCGCGAGAAAGAATGGTAATTTTAAACTGAAAGTGTAAAACTGTTTACTCCGGGCTGGCTATAAGATAATTTTGTGATTGATCTCCAGATAAAATCAATCGTTATAATTTGTTTCCAAAGAAAGTTGTACAACTAAAATTTTTATTTATTAAAAGATCACGTCAGTGTTTCATAATACCCGCAATATAACTATTATTTTCTTATCAATCGTTTAAAATTCTAAACGTCTATATTGAAAATTATCGAAATGTGAACTTATGTTAAAATATGAGTCAAATGTCCGATTATTTAAACAGGAATTATATAGAATTAAATCATTGAACACTCGATTGAAATGTTAAAAGTTGCGTCAGAATGGTTTTCAATATGTGGTGGCTGTGAAGTAACTATTCTTGACATCGGATCGGGTATTGTAGACCTTTTATCTAAAATTGATATTGTTCACTGGCCCATACTCTATGATCATAAATATTTCGGGAGTACTGGTGAAGGTACCGAGATGATTATTCCGAAAGCAGATGTTGGGATAATCACTGGTGGAATAAGAACAGAAAAAGAAAAAGAGTTAGCTAAAATCATGCGTGACAGTGTTGATACACTAATTGCTGATGGAGCATGTGCTGTTAATGGGGGTGTCCCAGCAATGGCAAATATGTTTACAAATGATGAGATTGCTGATTATATAAGGAGTATACCAACTAAAGATCACTTTGATACATTGCCTATGCTTTCAAGCACTGAAATCCCTAGGCTGACTGATAGAGTGTATGCTTTAGACGAAGTAGTAGATGTAGATATTAAGATTCCAGGATGTCCAACAACCCCTGAAATAATTGGAGGAGCTTTAACTGCTTTAATAGAGGGGAAATCGTTTGAATTTCCAGAAAAAAGCGTATGCGATGATTGTCCCAAAGATAGAGAAAAAAAAGCGATAGCTGAATTAAAACGTACTCTTGGACCGATGGGACAAAATGGTAATAATCGTTGTTATTTAGAACTCGGTTATCTTTGTTTAGGTCCTGCTACCAGATCAGGATGCGGGGGTGAAGTAACTACGCCCCGCTGTATTAGCGCTAATTTTACGTGTGAAGGTTGTTTTGGACCTTTAAGAGAAGGAGCAAATGTCATGGTAGATATGATGGGAGCTCTAAGTTCGATTGGCTTGGATACCTCCAAGATATTGGATAGGAGAGGAACTTTCAATAGGTTTACAGGTGCCCACAATATCCTGAGACCTATAAATCGCTAAAGGTGAAAATGATGACGAAAACATTAACAATAGACCCTGTAACTAGAATTGAAGGACATGCAAAAGTATCGATATATCTTGATGATACTGGAAACGTTTCAGATACACGATATCACGCAACTCAAATGCGTGGTTTTGAAAAATTTTGTGTGGGTAGACCTGTTGAAGAAATGCCAAGAATAACTCCACGAATATGTGGGGTATGCCCTTGGGCTCACCACTTAGCATCTGCAAAAGCATGTGATGCCGTATTTGGGGTTGAGATCCCTGAAGTTGCAAAGTTAATTAGAGAGTTAACTTATAGTGCGTATTTAACAGCGGATCTGGTTCTACAATTCTATTTATTATCTGGACCAGATTTTATAGTTGGACCAACAGAGGATATTACCAAGCGTAATGTGAAAGGAGTTATTGCTGCTGTTCCAGATTATGCCACACGAGTTGTTAAAATACGGCACTCTGCTCAAATGATGGCTAAAACCTTTTCAGGCAAAGCGATTCATCCAGTAGCAGCAGTTCCTGGAGGGTGGACTAAGCCATTAACTGAAGAAGATCGTCAAAAACTCATTCCTGTGGCAGAGGAGTGTCTTACATTTGCCAAAGATTCTATTGCATTTGTAAAAGAAAATATCTTTCCAAAGTATTTAGACACTGTTAAGACTCTTGGAGTTATTGAGACCGGATTTATGGGTACTGTGCTAGATGGTAACTTAAACCATTATGATGGTAAGCTTCGATTGATGAAACCCGATGGATCCTTCACAGATTTCGATGTTCAGGATTATCAAAATTACATCGGAGAACATATGGAAGATTGGTCTTACAGCTCCTTCCCATACTACAAAAATGGAGATGGCTTCTCAATGGATCTTGATAATCCTAAAGGAATTTATCGAGTTGGATCACTTGCGAGGATAAATGTATGTGACAAGATAGCAACCCCATTAGCACAAGCAGAATTGGATGAATTCAGGGGCTTATTTGGAAGGCCTGCTCAGCAACCATTACTTTATCACTGGGCGAGATTGATCGAAACTGTATATACAGCTGAAAGAACTGTTGAACTACTGAATGATGATCGGATAACCAGTCAGGACACATGGAAAACCGTAGAACCAAGAGCTGCACAAGGTGTTGGTCTTATCGAAGCGAGTCGAGGAACATTAATTCATGATTATACAACTGATGAAAATGGAATTCTGACGGATGTTAATCTCATTGTTGCAACAAACCATAATCAGGGTCCCATTAACATGAGTGTTAAAACAGCGGCTATGCAATTAATAAAGGATGGCAATTATGATGCAGGAATTATGAACCAAATAGAAATGGCAATTCGATGTTACGATCCCTGTATGAGTTGTGCGGTCCATTCAGTTGGAGGTGGTATTGCAACCGAACTTCGAATAATTTCACATAAAGGAGAACTAATTGATACAATCAAGAATTTTTAATATTTTCTTGAAGTACACCTTTTCTCATGAATAATAAGCACATCCTATCTTGAAAGTGTGTTAATTGCAGCTTGAATGTATCTACTAAAATTATATCCAAGGAAACTAAAAAATCAAGTTACATGCATTAAATAAGAAGGATAAATAATGTGGACAAATACGATTCTAATATTGGGTGTTGGCAATATCTTAAAGGGTGATGATGGGTTTGGACCAGCTTTTATTGAATATTTCCAGGGAAAATATAACGGAGCCAGTAATACCCAAATAGAAGCAATAGATGTTGGAACTGGTCTTACTCCTTTTTTATTAGACATTTATATGTTTCCAGAAAAACCCTCTGCGATAATTATTATTGATACTTTTGTAAGTAAAAAGAAAAATGGTCTGCAAAAGGTTGGCGAGATTTTCGAATTAGATATAAGTTCTTGGGATCGTAAATCGGGATTCAGTTTTTTGGAATCCCATAAACTACCTCCAAGTGATATTTTAGCAGAACTTAAGCATAATGGGGTGATAGTTCGAATTTTTGTATGTAAAATTCATGATATTCCAGAGGAATTGAGAATGGGTCTTTCAGATCCTATTACTAAAGCTATTCCAAGGATTTATAATCAAATCGAGATGATAATTAATGATATCAATTGAAATTTCAAATTTTAGGAATGAGGTAATGGGTTTTCCAGGTGGAGAAAATGTAAAAAATTGTATTCAATGTGGCTCTTGTTCGGGTTCTTGTTCTGTTTCTAGATTTAATCCTAAATTCGATCCCCAAAGAATTATGAAATTGGTTCTACTTGGACAGGAAAGTATTCTAACGGACGAAACTATATGGGAATGTTCCAGATGTTATTTGTGTAGTGACCGATGTCCGGAAAATGCAAATCCTGCTGGTGTAATTAGGGTTTTAAAGCAACTTGCGATTGTAAAACAAATTGCTAGTGGAACTGGCTATAAACATACCAAAGCAATAGCACATTCTATTAAGCGATATAAACATCTAGATGAATTTCGAGTAATATTCAAAACAATGGGATATTCAATAAAACTTGCAATAAACTATACGCCACAAGGTCTTCGGATGTTATTCAAAGGAAAACTACCTTTACCGACTATTTTTTCTCATCACGATGATGTTTTAAAAGAAATATTTGAAAAATATGAAGGAGTAGATAAAAAATGAAATATACCTTATTTCCAGGTTGTGTTTCCGACCAAAGTTGTCCAGAACTTCTGACATCAACAGAAACAGTATTACAAACAATAGAATTAGACTATATTAAGACCGAAGGATTTTCATGTTGTGGAGCGTCGCATTTAGATGTTGCCGGGGAAACTTTGAATATCGCGGTAAATGCGAGAAACTTTGCTTTGGCAAATAAAGAGAATGCAACAATCATCACTCCATGCAGTACCTGTTATGTTACCATGAAAAAAGCCAACAAAGCCCTAGAAGAATCAAGTTTAAGAAAAGATATTAATAACCTTCTCGAAAAACATGATTTACCACTGGGTAATGGTAATGATGTCCATCACCTACTTGAAATCCTGACTGATCAGGAGATTCTCGATAAAATTACGAATAAATTGCAATTTTCATTAGGAAGAATCAAGGTTGCTCCATTTTATGGATGTCACCTTGTTCGACCCAAAGAAATCGCAGATAGTTCTGGAGCAGAGAAGATGGACCTTCTGATCGTCAAACTAGGTGCCAAATTGATTCACTGCAGTACAAGATTCAACTGCTGTGGATTTCATATACAGCTTGAAAACGAAGAAGCTATGATTGAAATGGCTGGGGAATTTCTTGCCGAAGCAAGGGATAGAGAAGTTGATATTGTACTTACTTCATGTCCACTCTGTCAATTAGTGTTTGATTTATACCAGTCAAAAATTAAAAAGCGAGTCGGTGGTAATCTTAATCTTCCCATATTACACCTTTCACAATTGGTTGGTCTGGCTCTTGGAGTAGGTGAAAAAGCAGTTGGGCTCAATCGAAATATCATTTCTGCAAGAAATATCCTTGATAAGGAAATTCGTAGAGGTGTCAAATTATGAAAAAGGCAGTCTTTTTATGTACCTGTGAAAACACGCTAAATAATATTATTGCCTTCGATACACTTGCCAAATTTGCTTCCAAATTAAAGGATGTTGTTCACTCAGAGGTTCAGGAAGCATTGTGTACAAAAGAAGGGCTTGAAATAATTAAGTCTTGTGTGAAAGATAAAGACATTGATGGAATTGTAATCGGAGCATGTTCACCTAGACGATTTGGTGACTTCTTTCAAAGTGCTGTTGAAGATATAAAAGAAGAAGAAATATTTACAGAACAGGCTGCTATTCGTGAACATGCTGCATGGGTTCACCGCGACAATCCCGAAATGGCAACAAATATTGCCGAGATATTAATTGATATGGCAGATGCATCTGTTTCTCTCTCAGAAACAGTAACTCCAGCTAAAGTTGATCTTACGAAGAAAGCTTTAGTAATTGGGGGTGGTATGGCAGGAATGACTTCTGCTCTAGATTTAGCAGATGCTGGAATTCCTGTTATTTTAGTGGAAAGAAAAGATCGACTTGGAGGAAGAGCAATTGAACTTGCGAAAACCTATCCTACTTCAAGTTGTGGAATATGTTGTATCGAATCTTGTTCGGATTGTATACTAACCCCCAAAGAGCAAGACATTTTGAGTCATCCCAAAATTATAACATTATTGGAATCAGAAGTAAAAGATGTGAAAGGACGATTTGGATCTTATGTTGTTACAATCAATAGTTATGGAAAAGAAATGGAACAAGAAGTTGGCATAATCTTCATTGCAACAGGATCTGAAGTATTTAATCCTTCCAAAATTGATCACTATAATTATTTACATCCTGATGTTATCACAAGTTTGGATTTTAATAAGTTATTAATTGAGCAACGTGGACAGGGAAAACTTGTAAAACCCTCTGACGGTTCATTGCCGAAATCAATTAATTTTGTACTTTGTGTTGGATCAAGAGCTAATAATCCTTCTCTTGGATCAACTCATTGTTCCTTAGTTTGCTGTACCTTTGCAATTGGACAAGCAAAAACGATACGTCGTTTGTATCCAGAAATTGAAGTAACAATCCATTATACAGATTTACGTTCACCGTTCAGAGGTTTTGAAGATCAATATCGAGAAGCCAGAGAAGTTGGTGTTAACTTTATGCGAGGTAGAGTTGCAGAAATTCGAGAAATGCCTAATATTGGTCTACAAGTTCTTACCAAAGATATTGATCTTGGTCGTTCATTAATATTGAATACTGACTTAGTTGTATTGTATGTTGGTCAAGAAGCATCTTCAGGTACCTTGGAGCTATCTGAAATGCTTAATAAAAGTCTTGATAGTGATGGATTTTTCAAAGAGCTAAATTTAAGACTTGAAGGTCTAAATCGAGTTCACACAAGAACTCATGAACCAGGTGTTAATATTGTTGGTTGCGCTCAAGGTCCTCGAGGTATCAGACAATCAATTGCAGATGCACGAGTTGCAGCTTTGTATGCTATCGAATTATTCCGGAGCGAACAAGTGAATATTGGAAGTGTAAAAGCATTTATTGATGAAAAAAGATGTGATGGTTGTGCATACTGCATTGAACCATGTCCATTTGAAGCAGTCTCATTAGTTGAAAATGAAAATGGAAAGCTAGCATTGATTGATCCAACTCTCTGTGAAGGCTGTGGAATATGTATGGCAACATGTCCAAAAGATGGAGTTCGAGTCCCAAATTTCAGTTTACCACAACTAAGAGCTAAAGTAAGTCGGGCTCTTGTATATGCGAAACCCAATCCAAAAATTATCGCTTTTTTCTGCAATTGGTGTGGACATCCCGCACTTGATCTTGCTGGAGTGAATAAAGCGACATACCCACCGATTGTACCTATTAGGGTTATGTGTACGGGTTCAATTCATCCAAATGTCATAATGGATGCCTTCACTCAAGGTGCTGATGGAATTATGGTATTTGGCTGTGAAATGGAAGAATGTCATTACATTGATGGAAATAAAATAATGGATCAAAGAAAACAATCAATAGAATTAATCATGGAAGATTTAGGACTTGAACCGGAACGATTTCGAATAGAATGGATAACAGGAAGGCATTGGAGAACATTTAGTCGAATTGTTCAAGAATTTCATGATCGTATAGAGGAGCTTGGTCGTAGTATTTATGCTCAATAAGTTAAGATCAATGAGTATTCACAAGATTTAATAAATATGGGTAATTTAATACTATTGTGTGTATTGCAATACCTAGTCGAGTTGCTAAAGTAGACGGGAACATAGCAAAAGTAGATTTAAGAGATGGTACCTTTACAGATATAAACGTATCCCTTGTAGATGTAAAAGAAGGGGAGTATGTTATTATTCAAAACGGTTTTGCGATTGAAGTCTTGAATGAAGATGAAGCTCAGGAATCTTTACAAATTTGGCAAAAAATATTACAAGATAATGACGCTGATGAATAAATTATTCCATAAATAATTTTGAGGATAAATTAATGCATGAATTTTCATTAGCTCAAACTATGCTTCAAACTGCCATTGAAGTTGCTACAGAGAATAAAGCAGAAAAAATCACTCAAATCAATCTAAAATTTGGTAGATTTGCCCTTGTTATGGAAGATCAATTTAGATTTTGTATTGATATCTTAAAAGATGAACAAGAATTAACAAAAAACATGGAAGTCAAAATAGATTGGGAAGATGGTATAATTAACTGTCATAAATGTATGTATAATGGTAGCGCAGATACATCTAATGAAGAAGAACTAGGTTTTATTTCTTCATTAAAATGCCCTAAGTGTCAATCATTTGATACTCGAATAATAAAAGGAATGGAGACATATATTGAAAATATCAGTGTAGATTAATTTTCTGAACCTAATTTTCAAAGCTAAAAAAAGAGAAATATGAGGAAAGTAAATTTATTTAAATATTTTCATTTTCTCCTGCGAAAGAATGGATTTTGTTGCTAAAGATCGAAATTCTTGGCCACGCAGTATTTTTACTTTTTTTGAATTTCCATCGATAAATGTAACTTTCTCAAGGGGATCGATCCCCATCTCGATACCCCGAAGAATGATTGGGATGAACTCAATGTTATTGTCTTTTAATCTATGAAGCAATGAGGGCAAATTAGCAATAGTAGGTGTTCGAATCTTTATCTGATGAGGACTATTACCTCCATCACTTTGAACAAAATAGTAGAGATGACCACAAGGAGCTTCGACTTCATTAAATGAGAATGCTTGCGAAATGGACCTAGGATAAAAAGAAATCGAAATTTCCCCTTTTGGTAAGTTCTCCAAAATATACTCACAGATTTCAAATGAATTTATCATTTCGTTGTACTTAACTACAATATTATCATACATGTCACCATTTTTTGCTTGGTTTAATTTGAAAGGGAATTCATTGTAAATAGGTAAGTTGTTTCGAATATCGAATTGAATATTACTGGCTCTTGCTGTAGGACCAACCGTACCTAGTTCAACTGCTAGTTGGTGGGGTAGTACTCCAACATTTTTTAGAAAATTAATTGAACTTTTGTTATTGAAAATCGTATCCTTAAATTCAACTATTTGCTTCTTTAATTCCTTAAGCTTTGATAATAATTCCCCGATTAATTTCGAATGGATATCTTTGCTCGTTCCACCGAGTTTTACCATAGAATAGTTTATTTTCTTCCCAGAGATTAATTCTAGAACTCCTATCACCTCTTGTCTTTTCTTCCAAAGTATTTGAAATATTGATTGCATGTCAAGGTTATGTATCGTGAATACTAACCATAATAAATGACTCTGGATCCTTTCTAATTCTAATAATAAAATCCTTATCCATTTAGATCGATATGGTACTTCATCCTCTATTTCTGCAATATTTTCAATTGTAGAGCAGTAAGCTATATGGTGACTTACTGAACAAATCCCACACAATTTCTGAATTAAATTCAAATTATCAACCCATTCATTGGATATTAGAGTTTTTTCAATCGGAATATATGAGAATCCTAAACGAAGAGATGATGTGTGTATATAGTTATCCTCAATTAAAAATTGAAAACGAAAAGCTTCCTTTTGATCCGGATGTTGTGACCCTATCCAGCAGTCATATTTTGTGTCGTTTTGTGATCTGAAGTATTGAAGAGAAGTATCGATTTGCTTTTGTATGCTAGGTTTATCAATTTGAAGAAGTGCGTCATCACTCAAATTTTCTGGAATAAGAATTCTATTAAACTGAATTTGGTTGATAAATTCAACGTTAAATTGGCAATTAATTTCTCGCTCATACATTATCGCATTTGGAAATTGATCAGTAATTGAATCGATCGAAGGATTTTCTGCATTTACATATGTCTTAATATGAACTATCAATGGTTTATTTGAAAATTCAATAGATGCGACATAAAATAAATAAATATTAGTATTGACCAAATCACCATGAATTATTATTATTTTTGCGTTGTATCTGGATTTAAAAATTTGTAAAGTCTCTTTCAAAGAGAATTTTTCAATAAATAATACAGGATAAATTTTATTGATATAACTTAATTTAACTTTAGTAGGGTCCAGACTTGATATAAAATTTGCAAATATCCTATTGTCATTTTTATCAGTCTCAAATTTTGAATTCAATCTTGAACACTCCCTTATCTTGAATAATTCTTATAGTTTAAGGATCATAAATAAACTAAATTACTGATGGATAACAAAAATATCTGGTATATTGTTCTTTTACAACTTCAGGTCATATCATCTATAATCATAAATCCAAAGATCTATATTAATTTCATATTTGAGTAAGGAAATGTTTTACCCAACGTGGAAATTTAATTGGATTTTAATATTATGAAAATGAACTTCAATTGCTAGGAAAAATCAATATGCAGTATGGGCAGGACTATGACCGATAAAACTACATCAAAATTTCAGGATTATTCAGAAAGAACTATTTCGAATGTAAAAAAAGTAGCTGCAAACATATTAAGATCAATCAAAACCCGATCTGAAGCAATCGATCGACCACTTCGAATTATGCATGTTTGTGGGACTCATGAAGCTACCGTTGCTAGATCAGGAATGAGGTCACTGCTACCGAAAGATGTCAAAATAATCGCTGGTCCGGGATGTCCCGTCTGTATATGCCCAGCAGAACATATTTCAACGGCAGTCGTACTAGCTGAAAAGGATTGTATAGTGGTAACTTTTGGAGATATGTTTAAAGTACCTGACGCATCTCTAACCACACTATCTCAAGCTAAAGCAAAGGGTAATGAAATCCGGGTAGTTTATTCAGTTTCGGATGCAGTGAAAATAGCCGATGATAACCCAAATAGGCAAATTGTCTGGCTGGGCATTGGATTTGAGACCACTGCACCTATGACATCCTACGTACTTGAAAAGGGTGTTCCAGAGAATTTCTATGTCTTGTCTGACTTCAGATTAGTTCCCCCAGCATTGCATGTTTTAGCCTCTGATAGAGATTTTGATCTAGATGCATTTATTTTACCAGGTCATGTTTCAACAATTATCGGTACCAAGCCTTATGAGGAATTTCCAAAAAAGTACAAAATTCCATGTGTAGTTGCTGGTTTTGATCCTCTTGATTTTTTGGTAGCTATGGATAAGACACTTGACCAGATAGATAACGGATTATCAATGGTACAAAACGCCTATCCCAGAGTTGTTAAAAAAGAAGGAAACCCCATGGCATTAAAATCAATGGAAAATATTTTTCAAATAGTCGATGCAAGGTGGAGGGGAGTGGGAATAATACCAAAATCTGGGTTTGAATTAAAGAAAAAACTTGATGATCATAATGCCAGACTACTACTTGATGAACCCATTGAGGTGGAAAACGATCTACCTAAAGGATGCAAATGTGGCAAAGTAATCCTAGGACAAGTAGAACCAGAATCTTGCCCTCATTTTCTGAAAAGATGCACACCGGAAACTGCAATTGGCCCCTGCATGGTATCTGACGAGGGTACATGCAGAATCCGGTCCAAGTACCAAGATTTTATAGAATTAGATATTTGAAAAGAAAAATCAAGTCCCCCGTATTTGCCGGTAAAGCTACGATATCCCACCTGTTGCCTTAATACTCACCTTTACTATGTATATATTATGGCAATCAAATACCATAAATCGATTAAATTCGAAAACAAAACACTGAACTCCTTGATTAATAGGATTACAAAAACAATCAATTCGATCAACCATAGAAATGAAACCAATTCTATGAAACAGATCATCGATTCTGCTTATTCCTGCTCTGATGCGGCCAAAAAAGCCATGATTAGGAGGGATTTGAACCATACAATAGCCACTAACATTACATATCCTTTGTAATGTAAAAGTAGCTCTATTGCATCCAAAATGTGTGAAATTCTAATTCATTTAGAATTTCACCTTATTTTTTTTGTAAAATTTAATAAAATATTGCGATAATAAGTATAAATCCCGCATACAACCCAAATAATTAAAATTTACCACATATGAAATCTATATCGGGATAAGTCAACAAATCAACATTATTGGTAATTTTTATGAAATTCGTCGTAATATCTGATACTCATATTGGTGGACGTTTCAGTGAGATACCGTTGAACAAAGGCATTAGATTAATAAATGAGATGGAGGGAGTAGATTTTCTTATTCATTGTGGGGATCTTACAGAGAGTGGAACTTTAGTGAACTACAACTTGGCAAAAAGATACCTTTCAAAATTGAAAAAGGATATTTTGATTGTGCCAGGAAATCACGACAGTGGCAATGTCGGTTATCTCTTATTTGAGGAGATAATTGGACCTAGATATTTCGTCTTTAATAACCCTGAAAAAAAAGTAAAAATTTTAGGGTTGGATAGTTCTGTACCAGATCTAGCTTCTGGTAGAATTGGTTATAACGGTATCAAAACAATTTACCGGGAATTTAGTAACCTTGACGATAATTGGTTAAAAGTACTAGTATTTCATCACCATGCACTTCCAATACCATATACTGGTAGAGAAAGAAGTGCAATTTTTGATGCTGGTGATGTTATTAAAGCCATATCGGAGTGCAATATAAACCTAGTAATAAATGGTCACCGGCATATCTCAAATGTCTTCAGGTTGAATAGTGGTGAAGCAAGGGATTCATTGATTGTAAATGCAGGAACGCTATGCAGCAAAAAAACAAGATATCGAGAGCAATTTAGTATAACAGAAGTAAATTTTAACAATAATTTTTCTCAGGCAAATGTTAACATCATAGATCTAACCGGGGAAACAACCCATGAAATCACTAAGTTTGATGGTTCGATTACCAAGGAAGAAAAACTGGAGAAAGGAAAGATTATTGGTAAAATTATCCATCTATCGAAGACTCAATTTTCCTTGACGGAAATGGATCCCGGGATGTATGATAAAGGAGTTAAAATTATAAATAACATGGATTGCGATGTTATTTTACACACGGGTGATATTACCGATAAATCCGAAATTACAGAATTTCAAATGGCAGGATTAAAACTAACACAGATGGTAGATATCCCCAAGATAATAGTGCCTGGTCCTCACGATACCCACAGTCTCGGTTGGGAATTATTTGAGGAATTTCTGGACGAATCAGATATGTTTCATGGGAGTTTAGACTGGATAAAATGGTCAAATGACTCGTTGGATGTTATCGGGGTCAACTCATGTATGCTGGAGGAGAAAACAGGACGTATAGGAAGAAACAAAACAAAAAATATTATTGATCAGCTGTCTGCTAGTGAAAAATTCCCTCTAATTGCTTTTCACCATACATTAATACCACTAGAAAAAACTAAGCATGAAGCAGAATTGACAGATGCCGGGGATGTATTATCCGCAGTAACGAAGGCTAATATCCCCCTTGTTGTAACCGGATCCAAATATAAAGCTGGTTGTTGGCAAGTGGACGAAACAGTCATTGTTAATGCTGGTCCCTTTAGTTCGAAAAAGATAACTACCCGTAAGAGAAACAGCTTCAATAACATAATCATATATGAAAGTAAATGCAAGACATATTACATTATTGAAATATTTGAAATAATGATTTCAAATAATAATGTCGAACACCTAGGTAAATTTTTCATTAAAAAAGTAAAGCCAAATAATTTTGATGATAAGAGAATAAGAATTAATAATTAGGATTTATGTGGCATAAAATAACTACTTTTAAGATTAGGAGAAAATTTTATTAAATATATTACTCACTTCATGCGTTTTTTCTTTTTAACTTGAGTTTCAGACAATTTTA
>CAZRLL010000079.1:3061-15043 GCA_964600735.1 uncultured archaeon | reverse complement strand
AGAAACCAAAGATGCAAGACTAGTTTAAATCATAGGGGTGAAAGACACACAAAAAGAATTTATTAATCTAATTGGATACATCAAGGGAAGAAAAAAGTTAAGTATTTCTGAGATTACACGACGATTTCAGCTTGAAAATAATCAGCTTCTAGAGCTATTTTCTTATCTCAGTTCTAAATCAATTGTAGAAGCAAAAATATCAAAAGATCTTATAGAAATTCAACGAATTGAGAAATTAGATCAACCTAAGAAAATTTGGCTTAAAAACGAAATATACATTCTTGGATATTGTACCCTATATAATATTGTTTCAACAAAGGATATTGCAAAAAATTTGGAGATTGATCAAGATGTTGTTGACACTGTCATATTTTCAAATAATGCCTGGGGGAGGATAGAGGCCTCTTTTGGTATAAAATCAAAGAAAAATGTTCCTGAGAAATTATATGTGAAAATACTTCAATACCCACAACTTCGTCTGAGAAACCAGATTCAATTTAATTCTATACCGCAAAATGAATGGATTAATTATTCTTCTGCTGAAAATGCCATAGATGATAATATAACTGGGATTATGGATAATGTATCTTTACTTCAAGTGGTCAAGACAATTGCGGGAATTTTATTATTACGGGGAGAGGTCGCATTTTCATCATTAGTTAAGCAAATTTTATTTCCTATTGAGTATTTTGATCCTTCATCGAAAAATACCATTTTAATGCGGTTGTTGTCTTTACTTGCAATATCAAATCTAATGGAAATCATAATTGATGAAGGACAAATATATTGCAAACGCAATACTTCAAATATACAATCAATTGATAAAATTATTCATCCCTCGGGATTTGAAGAATTCGACTATGAAACACTTCTTGGATTGTTGTCGACAAGGCATTCGATCAAGCTTTCTGACATAACAAATCAAATGGCTACTACTTCTTGGAAATGGGAAAATACTGAAATTCTGTGTATTCTCGCACATCTTGCAATAGATGGTATAATTCGTGGAACTCTTGATCCAGATGATACACTTATAGGGATCGAAGTTCAAAATTTAGAAGAATCAGATTCGGCTCTGAGTAGATCTGAACGGATTTTACTCGGAATGCTCAAAGGGAGAACCCGAGTTAAAATCAAGGATCTGGCTAAAATTTTAGATTTACCAGATAATGAAGCTCAACAGGTGTTTTATACTTTTATAAATCAAGGAAAACTAACTGGTGAGATATCAAGGCGTGGAGATATAATAATTCATAGCCTACCCACAATTCCACCTTTGACCCAAATCCTCAATTTACCTGTAATTGATCGTGAGTTACTCGGTTACCTCATCGCAAGAAAGGAACTCAGCTATAGAGATTATCAAGAGATTTGGAATATTTCAAATTTAGATATCGATGAGATATTGTATAATTTAGTAGGATCAGGGGTTGTCAAATTAGCTCAAAAAAAAGATAAGTTTACATTCTTTGAAATTACAAGTTCTCAACCACCACCTGCATTAGACAAAAAAAAGAATAGAGAGCTGTATGATCTATCAGAATATCTGGAAAACAATGATCCTCCAATTGATATTGATTTACTCAGGAGTAATACAAATCTTGAATACTCCGTCCTCATGAAAAATATAAGCTTTCTTGTTGGAAGTGGGTATTATCTAAATGCAAAGCTGAACAAGAATACTTTTGATAAAGGTGGAATCATCAGAATTTTTTCGATAAAATTCGAATGTTATAATTGTGGAGCTTTAATTTCAAAACAAATTGAAATTTGTCCTGAATGTAATTCAGCAATAAAAAATTGTAGTGTATGTAAAGGGTATATCAAGGTCACCTCTCCGATATTTCAATGTCAAGAATGTGATTATCCTTCACATGTAAATCATCTTCGTTCATGGCTTAAAATTAAAAATGAATGTCCCATATGTAGAAATGGTTTTTCACCTGATGAGATCAATAAAATTAATAATTTGGAGGTTTGGACCTAATGATTTATAATCATAAATGCGGTGAGAAAATTGATCTAAGTGCAAAATACGATCATTGTCCTTATTGTGGGGAATCAATTGAATACATAAAGAAAAAATACACACGGCAGATCTATCGACCACCCAAAAAAGCTGTTTCTAAAGATAAGGATAAACCCACTTCAAATGCTGGGTACTTTTGGATAATATTACTTGGAATCATTTTTCTTCTCATCCCAGGAACATTTAGAACTATTGGAGTTTTATTGATAATTGGTGGCATAATTGCATACTTTATGAGATCTCAAGAGGTTCCCTCTCAATCCCCACAGAAAGCTGGTATATCAACAAGCCCATATCCACAAATAGGTGCTTCACAATATCAACAGAGGGTTACTCCACAATATAAACAACCATCAATTGTTAAAAAAATTACCGAATCACTTGAAGAATATGAATTACCCAAATGGAATACAACCATCTCATTAAAAGATGGCATAATTACACCATTAAATCATTTTGATGAAGATATAAAACTTATTGAAGAAAAGCGTAGTTGGATAGAAAATTATATTGACATAGATTTAACCGAGAAAATCCAAACTGTTGAAGAAACAACCGAGTTTATGGATGATCAAGAACATCTGTTTGAATTAAATAGAATTCAATATGAAATTCAAGATTTAGAAGATGCCATATCCTTAATCACAAAGCGATGGCAAGCATTAGGAATCAATTTTAATAAATTGGATGTGCAAAATCACTTGGATTCCTTACGTATTTCCATTGATGAAATGTTAGGAAAGATTCCAGATTTTCAAGCCCAATATGAAGAATTTCCCATTAGTCTCTTTGAACAAATTCAATTAAAATTGGGAGAGCTGAGTGAAACCAATGAAAGTATTATTCAAATGGTAGATACCTTAGATGACCAACAAACACGTCAGATAATAAATACTATGGAAGACTATTTAAAAAATTTAAAAGTAGAAATTAGCTCAATCCCATCTAAATGGCAAAAATTGAAAAATAAGTTTAATGGCCTTGATTTACAATATCAATTGGAATCATTTCACTCTACTATTGATGAAATTACGGAAAAGCTTCCAGAAGTTCAGATATTATTTGATGAATCTCCAATGGTAACTGTTAATCAATTGCAATCAGCATTGAATGAAGTGAAGGAATCAAATAATCTTGCAATCCAAAAATTAAAAGAAACTATAGTAGCTTCACAAGTTGTTATTCCTGCCAAAACGATAGAACCGGTCATTAAGGAGGAAATGCCTCCACCTAAGAAAATTGTTACTGTATCTCAACCAATTAGCAAAACAGTTGAGCCCGTACCACTAAAAATGGTCAAATACAAAACCAAAGAAAAAGTTACTCCACCTAAGAAGATTGTTGCTAAAGTTAAACCCGACATTGAATATAAAACATCTCAGTTTCGCTTAAAATCTATTCTTAGTCGCTCAACAATAATTTGGGAGAAAATCATTAGTAACTTATTTGCCTACATTGGTGCGGCGATGCTGATTTTTGGAATTTCAGGAATACTTATTATAACCTTTAAATACTTCATTGAACATCCCACTAAGTCGAATAGCGATCAGGGAGATGCAATTTTTATTGTCATATTCCTCTATTTATTGGGCTCTATGTTGATGGGATTTGGTTATGTTCTCAATAAAAAGATCTTAGGTACGATTCGGTATAGAGTCAAATCACTAGTTAATCTGATGAGTTCCGTGGGCTTGGGCGTATTTGCATTATCGTTATATGCACAGACAGCTTATACAGAATTGAAATGGACTGGGTATCCCTACGTATTACCCGCATTTTTAATTTTTAGCTTGGGATTTACTCTTGCTTATTTGCAGAGAAGTAAGACATTATCATTTTTCAGCTCGATTTTTGGTTTATACATTGGATTTACGATATTTACAGTTCCAAAAAATACAGATACAGAACTTTTCATTGCTAAAGGGACAATTTTCAATGATCCAGCATCTGGATTTATTTTCTACCTACTTTTTTTACTCATATGTGCAGTATTTGCCTACAAACAGAAAATTTGGTATTCACTAGGTGTTTATAGCCTCCTCTCTCCTATTTTGTTCCTGAATGATACAGAAAATGTTGGATTACCTGGTTTACTACTACTAGGAATCGCCATTACGAATGTTGGACTTGTTGTTACAAAGAAAATGGGTACCACTAAATCATTTGCACACTTTCTAGGAACAGTATTCTTGATCTATCCAAATATTGTTGCCACGCAATTTAGTATTCCAGAAAGTGATCCAAGTAATCCGGCAATATTCGAACTCATAGTTGTTTTCAGTGGATTCTTTGCCCTCTACTGGATATTGGTATTTTTTGAAAAAGAACTGGATATCTCATTTGTAATGCCAGTCTCAATAAGTTATTCTGAAGAAGAAGTGAAAATGAGACCATTTTATCACAAACTCAACTGGATAATGCTATCAAGCTTGCTAATTTTAGTTTCTATCAGTATAAATCTGGCTGGAAAGGATATCACTCCACCCTTGCTAATATTTGCTACATTGATCCATATCACTGCAATAATTGGTCTTCAACGGGATTTGGATAAATTAGTATCAAATAGTTTTGTCACCATGCTAATTAGCTCTCAAATCTTGGCATTTCTATATTTAAGCGAGGGTTTAGATGAAATATCACCCATACTTTCTATCATTTTCTTACTGTCTTTACCCGCGTTATTTATCCAACACTTAAGAACAAACAAAGAAATATCGCTTCTGAATTATACTATTTTCCCCCGAGAAACAGCAATAATTTTACTTGGGATTGCCTTTATTGATTTCTTTTTCTTTGGGTTATCGGATGTCGGTGCTGTTTTCATTCTCGTTTCAACGGTTGTTTGGATGATTATCTCCTTAAACATAGCATTTCGCCAGCCTAGTGAGGATCAAAAACTATATGCCTATCTCACTTTAAGTCTGAGTATTCTTGTATTATTCTTTTCTGGATTATTTCACTCTGCATGGAAAGATGAAAAAAGTGACATTGCTAATTTTATAGATCACCTCTCCTTAAACCTAGCGCTGTTCGCATTGCCAGTTTTTGCATTTTTATGTGTAATAAATGGTGATAAATTGACAATTCAATCTGTAAAAGACGAAACAACTGAAACAGAACCTATTGAACACACACGCCCTTCAGAAGGATGGAAAATAAGTCAATTTATTAGACCAGATTATCTTTACCTTCCACAAATAACGTTTCTGACAATTCCGTTCATTCTGGCTGCTTTTGGTACAAATTATTTTTATCCAAGTGAAGGTGAGGTGGAATATTTTCGACCAGAATATTTAATTCCACATTTTATTATTTATTTTCTCATCTCCCCGTTGTTCATATTTATCTCTCTACGGAAAAAGAACCATTCATTCGGAGTGCTCACTGGTTTCATTAGCTATTATTTATTCTTCGCAAGCTATGCAGTCATAAACATTCCAATAGCAGAATTCTATGAAAAATATCTCCTTCCAGGTCCAGAGGAACCCTCCCAATCTTGGAGAATTTTCCTAGGAATATGTCTTTTTATGATCCACTTACTAATAATGATTAAAGTAGCAAATCGAGTCCTTTACCCTAAAAAATACGAGAAAAATGAAGTAGATGAAATTAATATAGATCAAGATACAACGAAACAAACACAAAACGCTGTTGAAACAGCTACTGAAACAAATAATGGAAAAAAGGAGGAAATTGTTAAATGACCCAAATTGTAGAAAATACTGGTTATCAGCTAAATAAATACTATAGTGATTTAACAAAAAAAATTAGAAATTCACTCATTGTGCTTGTACATCTCGCGATCTCATTTCTAATATTAGAAGTTTATCCAGAGGGAACACCCGAGGAGGATTTAGAACTCATAATTTCTTTGTCCTTACTTGCAGTGATACTATTTACTTACTATCTGATTGGCATTATACCAGATCTTTCCACAAGATTTACCTATTCACTCCAAATGCTAATTTTAATTAATGTCATATTAGCAAATTCTGTTATTGATTTGGAATTTTATGGATTTGCCAGTATTATGGCATACCTTGGCATATCAATACTATTCCCGTATTTAATAAAAGCTGAAGATCCAATCAAAATACATCAATCCTCGATGGTTATGATACACATTGCTACATTTATTGTTTGGATTAAATATGATATTTCTTCGATCGGACTATCAAATGACCCAGAATATGATAATTGGGAGTTGACTCTTACACAACTAATTGTGGGAACTGCTCTCATTGCTGTCGTTAGAGTATCACTGAATCGATGGCTGTTTGTTTTACCAATTTTACTTCAATCAATTTTGGCACCATTCGTGGTTTACACCGATTTCAGTTGGTTACTGTTTGGATTATTCATGATCATGCTCTTAGGTTCTGCAGTGTGGAAAGAAGACAAAATTTTCTCTCGATTCGCAATCATTGGGTCAACTATATTATTGACTTTATTGTCGTTAACATTCACAAAATGGGTTGATTTGCAGGGCAGAACAGAAAGACTTTCAGACCTAAATTTTCATAATGCAATTGTAATTCAAGCAATTTTTGTTTATTCTATTTTTGTCTCACTATCAATATTAATTGAGATTCGTCATAAGTATAGTGATTTTGAGGGATATATTCCAGCAGGGGCAATAGTCTTTGCATCGATGTTATTTGTATTTTTGGCCAATTGGGGTTTATTTTGGGATGAAATAATTATAAATGAGGAGATGATGAGAGTTGATGATAGACTAATATTATTCTCACAAATCACATTAAGCCTAGGTTTGCTATCTATGGGATTATTGCGGTATTTCAACCGTTATCAATCAGATCCTTGGATACACGTTTTTCAGGCTGTAGGTATATTATTATTATCAACTCAGACTAATGATGCAATCAGCTTGGGGGTGATTTCAATTACCTTTTCGATTTTTGTGATTAGTTCACTTCTTGTATGGTATAAACATTCGGAGGTACCATATATTATGGAAATTACGGTTTGTGTAATTGGAGGGTTAATATTTTTATATAATTTTGTCAATATCACCTTTAGACCAAGTGTATTTACGCCTGTAAACTATGTTGTTTTATTGATTGGGATCCTTGGGATAGGTTTAATGGCTTTCAAGGAGAAACAGATAGATAGGGTTAGGCTAGTAATAATCATCCAAGCTGTAAATTTAGTCACATTCGCGTTTAAATCAAAGGATCCATCAATCAATGAACTCCGGGATTTGGGCAGCATTGGCAGTATTATAATAGATCCCTTAGAAATTGCATTATTGATTTATTTGGTCCAAATATTGATAATTGCTAACAGATTTCGCGATATAACTAAAATCGCATTTTACTCTCAAATTCTCATTAGTGGGTTAGCGTCTGTATATATTGTATTTGAAAAGATCCATTGGATAGAGCTTGAATTAAGACCAGGTCCAATATATCTGGGCATTCTTATCCTGGGTGCATCTACATTGCTCTATATAATGAAGGAACGAGATGAATTGAGATATGCAACTCAAATCCAAGGCCTAGCAATTGTTGTATATACTTTAGTTGATAGTTCAATACTCATTTTTGATGAAACTATACGACTGATCTCGATATTATTTCTACTCTTCAGTATCAGCATGATTACTTTTTGGGTGAGAGATCAAGATCATAAAGCAATGTTGGAAAACTTCTTGATTATAGTTCCATTATTAATAGGAATATTCGCTTTTGAGTCTTACAAAAGTCCTACTGAACCAGGAATCATAAGTATAGGAGTAGTGATATTGCTGCTAAGCATCCCATTGATATTATCTACAGATCTTGAAATTAGAAAGTATATAGTGATATCTTATTCAATATGCCTTTTATTGTTGACTACATATTCCAAGCATGAAATTTTCGGGAAGTATCAATCCGTCATAATAATTCCTTTGATCTTCATTATCTTTGGCATAAGCAGTTTATACGCGTGGTTTAGGATCCAAAAAGAACTAGATCTATTAAAGAATTTATCATTTATAATACCAGTTCTCATTACAATTTTCACTATTGAATCTCAGTATGTTTCATTTCATAATTTTACAGACTTAGGGATTATTAGTTTTGGCTTGGTCGTTTTATTATTAGTGGTTCCATTGATTATTGTGGATAATATAGAAATTAGACAATATTTAATGATTTCACAATCAGTCTCAATTGCTATTCTAACCTTGTTTAATGAACATACAATCCTTGGAGATTATCAGTCGATCGCAGTGATTCCGGTTATATTCCTTATTTATGGAGTCTGTATAATTTTCACTTGGTTGAAAAATAAAGAACGATCAGACATTTTGGTGAATTTAGCTGTAATACTCCCTGTCCTTATTGCAATCTTCACAATTGAATCTCGGTATGATTCATTTCACGATTTTACAAACTTTGGAATAATTAGCTTTGGGATTATTATCCTATTTTTAATGGTTCCATTAATTCTTGTCGATGATATTCAAATTCGTCAATACATTATGGTATCTCAGTCAATCTCAATTGCTATTCTAACCTTGTTTAGTGAACATACAATCCCTGGCGATTTTCAGTCGGTTCAGTCGATCGCGGTGATTCCGGTTATATTCCTTATCTATGGAGTCTGTATAATTTTCACTTGGATGAAAAATAAAGAACGATCAGACATTTTGGTAAATTTATCGGTAATACTCCCTATCCTTATTGCAATCTTCACGATTGAATCTCGGTATAATGCGTTTCATAATTTTACAAGCCTAGGAATTATTAGCTTTGGCTTGGTTGTTTTATTATTAATAGTTCCATTGATTTTTGTGGATGAGATGCAAATTAGACAATATTTAATGATTTCACAATCAATCTCAATTGCTATTCTAACCTTGTTTAATGAACATACAATTCCCGGTGATTATCAATCGATCATTATCATCCCAGCAGTGTTTCTGGCCTATGGGATCGGTGTAATATTAACTTGGTTGAAAAATCAAGAGCAATTGGATTTAATAGATAGTTTATTAATAATAATACCAATTCTTATTGCAATTTTCACAATTGAATCTCAGTATGATTCATTTCATAATTTCACAAACCTCGGAATTTATAGCTTTGGTATTGTTACCATATTTTTATCCATTCCATTAATTTTTGTGAAAGATCATGAAATTCGTAAGTACATAATGATATCACAGGCAATTTCTATCGGGATATTATCATTTTATCAAGATATACCCGTTTATGATGATATTTTTGGATTAAAGGAATTGAACATAAATTTAATATCATCAATTTACCTGATCTCCGTTATTAGTTCGATGTTTGGCATATTGAAAGATCGCGGACAAACCAGTTTAATTGATATCAAGTCAAAAATCACACTAATTATGTTTATACTATTTACTATTGAATCTTATTCAACCCCGGGATCAGTAATTAAAGCTTCAGAGCCTGGAATCATTAGTTTAGCTATTGCGATGATTTTACTAAGTATCACGTCAATAATTTCTCCTGATATTAAAGCACGAAGTGATTTTATGGTATTTCAAATGATTTCAATTGGTGTGTTATCATTTTACAATGATAGTCCAGTTTATCATAAAATTCTTTACATCTCTGGCTTAGACATACGATTGATTTCTGGATTATTCCTCCTTTTCGGGTTAAGTGTAGTTTTCATCTGGCTGCAAAACAGGGAGAATCTAGATCAATTAGAGCGTTTGTCTATAATAACTCCAATCTTGATCGCTTTATTTACAATAGAATCGTATACAGAGTATACTGGATCTGGTATAATCAGCATGGGTGCTGTTATACTGTTACTGACAATCCCATTAATTTTATCTGATGACAGTAAAACCAAGGGTAATCTTATCATGTCTCTGGCTTTGTCTATTGCTATATTGTCATTTTACAAAGATAGCGATGTGTATTCTAATATTCAAGGTCTTTCCTACCTAGACATCCGTTTGATTTCTGCAATTTTCGTTGTGTTCGGTCTAAGTACAATCCTTATTTGGGTAAAAAATCGGGAACAACTGATTCTGCAAGAACGCTTATCAATAATTGTCCCAGCTCTAATCGGCTTATTTTGCTTAGAATCATATACTGATTATACAGGACCAGGAATTATCAGTTTAGGGATTGTGGCATTATTATTTTCTATCCCATTGGTAAAGTCGATAGATGTTTATTCTAGAAAAATCATCATGATTTCTCAAACAATTTCACTTATATTAATTTCATTTTACAAAGATAGCCCTGTATATTATGATATCCGTATGATTTCAGTAATTTTCATTATTTTCGTCTTAGGCATGATTTTTACATGGTTAATAAATCGGGAAAACGTCGATCAGCTGCAGAATTTTTCATATATCACTCTAATTCTTACAACCCTGTTCACTTTAGAATCCCATACTAATTTTACTGGACCGGGATTCATTAGTTTGGGAGTCGCAGTATTATTACTTTCTGTTCCCCTAATAATCCTTAAACAATCATTGAAAATTAAAAGCAATATCTTGATTAGCCAAGCATTGTCTATTGGAATATTAGCATTATATGAAAACCAAGCGACAAAGTATACTTTTGAAATATATAATACAGGTACTGAAATACCATATTATTTAGTGTTTTACTCATTGTTCTGTGCAGTCGTGATGGTTCAGTGGATGAGAGAAAAGAGTAACCAGATCGAAACTTCAAAATTCCCCCTAACTATTCTATCACTCTCAGGATATCTTCTAATAATTTATGTAATATTTGAAGAAGAAATGCCGAAGAGTCTGCTGTACTTCATCGCAATGATTATCCTCATCACAATCATAATCAGCGTTTACTTCAAGGAATTCTACAACGATCTTGTTTATATTATATCGTCAATCAATATTCTTCAAATAGCATTAATATCAGAGGATGCGATTGCAGATATTAAGTTCATAAAAGATTCAGTGTCTGTCGGAAATCTGGAGGTAATAGGATTTTCTGGCTTATTTTATCTATTTTATGTAGTCTTAATGGGAATTAAATGGTCACAACATCCCACAATTATTAAGCAATTGTATTTACCATTCAATTTACTTGGCTTATCATTTGCAATGCTATTTCCCGCGTTGTGGAAGGATCTCGTACCACTTGAGGTATTTGTTGCTGGTTTATTTTTACTTGGTCTCATGATAATAAGTTCAGATAAAGATGTCAATGCGCAGTACATATTGTTTGGTCAATCAGTGCTCGTTTTCTTGACAATTCTTCTTCAGAATGACTTTTCAATGATATTTGATAATAAACTACTTTTTGATAAAGAATATCTTTTTCTCCCATCATTCATATTCCTAATTTATACTATCGAGATTATAACCATAATAATAAAATCGAATAATAAAACAACTTGGAATTTATCAATTGGATTATTTTTTGGTATTACTTTTCTCTCTGCTTTCGTGTCAATTGATAATGTTTTCCTAGTTCATCCTGTAATTCTATTAATGGGTATACTTGCAACAACTATTCCATTGCTCATAATCCCAAGCAGTACTTTCAGAGAGATTATTCCAATAACTCAGGCAATTGGATTGATCTTTTTGCTAAATCCTAATTATTCTGTCGACAAAATCGCACTGGTTGCAATCGGATATTTAATCTGGGTAATTATCTCACTAGGAGTTTGGTACCGTCGTGGAACAACCAACCAATTATTCACTACATTAACAAGTATTTTCTCCCTCAATATAATTTTCAATATCATAATGTTGTCCAGTGATTCTGACCTAGTAGATATCGAAATAATGATAGCAATTCTAATTGGTAGTGTGATTTTCTCCCTCATCTACTATCCACGTCTATCTAAAGCACCGATAAAATATTTACTATCAACATTAATTTCCGCTCAAATTGCATTACTCTTTACTTCTCTAGTGATAAGAAAACTAGATCTAGAGGTGATAAGAAAACTAGATCTAGAGGAGGAAT
>CAZRLL010000079.1:0-2961 GCA_964600735.1 uncultured archaeon | reverse complement strand
GTGATAAGAAAACTAGATCTAGAGGTGATAAGAAAACTAGATCTAGAGGAGGAATTACTTTTCAGATTAGCGATAGACTGGTTTGTATTCCTTCCGATTTTAGGTGAAACCATTATTTTCCTAAGATATTATATTAAATCACAGGTTAGTAGAGATCAGGATAGCGAAGTTGTATTCAATATACTAACAATTATGGGAAGTTTTGTCCTCTTGGCAATAATAATGGGTTTGGATGATCCTATCTATTCAATCAAAATTCTCGCAGTTGCGATATGCTTTTGGATGATATCTTTGACATATAATCACAAAACATTAGCTTGGACATCATCAATATTTACTGTACTCTCCTCCATTTGGATTTTAACTCAAGTGGTTCCACTTGAGGGAGATGAGGCAGATGAAGGTTTGACGATTATATTTCTCGTAATTTCATTTGTGGGAGTGATAATGATGATTATGGCACTAATAAATGAAGTAAAGTTTGTAGGAGAACCGATAACTGCATCTCTTGCAATCACAGGATCAATAATTACATTTGTCACAATTTTTGCTCCATCTTTCGTCGATACTAATTCTAATCTATTTTACTTCCTACCTAATGCTGTG
Organism: uncultured archaeon; assembly: GCA_964600735.1. Classification (GTDB taxonomy): domain Archaea; phylum Asgardarchaeota; class Heimdallarchaeia; order Heimdallarchaeales; family Kariarchaeaceae; genus LC-2. The sequence continues at coordinate 2,355 of CAZRLL010000079.1, read as the reverse complement.
TGGGCTATACAAGGATTAATTCTTTATAGCTTCAGTCAAAGATATTCCAAAGAATATCTGAGAAGGATTGGCTTCGGAATACTAATGATCGATATTGTTAAAACAGTGTTTGACATGTTTAGATCTGACTTAGTCCGAGAGGAACCGCTTATTCAATTTGGGGGAGCGATCGCTCTTGGAAGCATTTTAATTTATATATTTTATACCTTTACATCAGAAAAAGAACAAGATTTGCCTGAAAACAAAAATTAATTGAATTTATTGATAATCACTGCAATTGTCTAACTAATTACATCATTTTTTACTGAAGAGGGTCAAATTCCATTTCTTAGATCGATAATTCATTGGGATTTCTTTTTTATTTTTAGTACAAATTTTACACTATCTTCTCTTCCTGGTATTGGAGATATTAGATAAATCTCACCTCCCAGTAGTTCAATTGCCTGCTTACAGAAAGCCAATCCCAACCCCACCCCCATTTTCCTTGTTTTCTCATCGAATGTGAATTGTCCATATTTCTGAAATATAGTTTCATGATATTCTATTGGTATATGGAGACTATCATTTGTAAATTTGAAAACGAAAAATGTGTCCTCATCTTCAACACTTATCTTTAATTTCCCATTTTTTGGAGTAAATTTACCTGCATTATGAATTAAATTATCAAAGATCCTACGTATCAGAAATTTATCACCTTTAAGTTTGATTTCATCTCCAGGTTCATCAAGATCTAGTACAATCTCATTTTGTAAGAATTTAAAACTGAAAAAATTGATTCTCTGTTTTAATAATTCCCAACAATTTATATCTTCTATCAGTATTTTAAGAGATTTATTTTCAATCTTTTCTAAGGTTAATAATGTGGAAATTAATAATTGCATTTCTCGTGCAGAAAGATCGATAAAATGAACATATCTTCTCATATCTTCTGGTAAAGTGTCATCTAAAAGCAGGAGTTGTGCAAAATTTTGATTTATTTGTAGAAAATTCTTGATATCTTGCCGCATTGGTGTATCTTTTTCAAGATCACGTATTTGTGCTACTTCTTTAATATAATTTTCAATGTCCAATTGCTCCATACGTTGTTGCATGGGGATTTGTGACGCTACTTTGCTTAATTTTGAAGATTCGTCCACTAGTTCATGTTGAAGATACGATATTTTCAATAAAAATTCATTTAATCCTTTTTTCTCAGCAATTTCACGTGCATCAGTAAGGAAGTCTCCTGCGTCTGAGAAATTAAATTCAAGTAATGCAAGTTTGGACTGCAGAATTAATATATCTATCAAGAGAGAATGTGATTCTTGCTCTGTTGCAATCTCATACAATTTTTCCAAAAGGGTTTGAATCTCAATTAATACTTCTCTTTCCCCAGATCCTTTTAGTTCTATTATCAAGAATTCACACAGGTTAAGCATTGTAAAAATAGTTAAATCGCTATCAACAATTCCTTCAGCAAGTACTTGCTCAAATAGCTCATGGGCTTCAACTTTTTTTGACATACGTGAACTAGAATGCAAAATTGCTGCTTCTGCCAGTCTACTTCTAATTTTAACAACTTTATTCTTCGATTTTTTACTAATTTTTTGTAATTCCTTGAAATATGTTTCAAAATTGTTTGTTTCTTTCTCAAGATGTAACAATACTAAATAGAACAATGTTTCTGAAATATCAATTTCATCACCAACTTTTTTTCGTATCTTGAGGCTCCGCCTAAAAAACTCTTCTGCTTCCTGATATTTTGCTTGTTTTTGTAATATTATGGCTTTATCATTTAGGACTGAAGCAACTTCTAATTGACTTCCTGTTCTTTCCCATATAATCAATGACCTCTCGATATAATTTAAAGCCGTTTCTAATTCTCCTTTTAACGATAATAATATACCGATACTATTTAATTGTTTTGCGATTTCTTCATCGTTACCAATTTTAATCCGATTTTCGAGACTTTTTTTATAATAATCCAATGCAAGATTAAATTCACCCTTCCTACGATAAATTAACCCAATATTTCTTTGTAAAAGCGCAATTTTGAAAGGATCCCCCAATTCTTTCATTATTACGTAAGCTTGTTTGAAATGATCTAATGCTTCGTCAAGCTGTCCGCTATCAATATGGATCGTACCAATATTTGTTAATGCAACTGATAAGTTTTCGTCATGTCTGATATCTTTGGATAATGATAATACTCTCTTAAAATGTCCTAAAGCTTCTTCCAAATTCCCTTTTAGCCTATAAATCATCCCTATATTGGAATGATCTTTTGATAATTCATCAAAATTATCACCGATTTCATATCTTAATTTTAAATTATCTTCCAGTATTTTCAACGCTAAATCCAAATTTCCTTTTTTT
>CAZRLL010000078.1:0-15165 GCA_964600735.1 uncultured archaeon | reverse complement strand
AATGAAGCGACCTCGTGTTCGGTCCACATGTCATTGACCATAACAGTTCGGGCAATTCCCTGATCGAACTGATCCCATTCAGCGATACCAAGTAAAATTTGAGTTGTGGTGTGAATTCTGTTGAAGGCATCAAACCAATAGTATCTACCCGTAATCACTCTACCAGGGCTGGGATCACGGTAATCGAAATTACCACCTGCAATCGTATTGGGACTATTGTCACCCTCCCAAGATTGTGTACCATCGTTTGTAAATGATACCTGTTTTCTTTTGCCTAAAACTTCCTGTGACATGGAGTAAGGAGTAGGTTCATTTATCAATGACATACTATCAGTTCTATGACTTAGAGATATAGAACTAGACCACTCTTCGGTGTCATTTAAGCTAAAGTGGTTTAATAATATTCCAAACCTGTGGAATCCTGCCTGTCCATAGATAGACGCAGCAGAAATTGTAATGTCCATACCATTAGAAGAGTTTGCAGTCGACCAAGCTGTCTGACTAATTTCAGAAGAACCTAACCAGTTTGTTCCAGTATTATCAAGCCCAAAATTATCAAATCGTCTGTTTATCAAATCGTCATATCCAATTGCCTCAATTGTAGATATACCTATTCTACCAGAAGGCGATGTATATGCAAAGTACTCCTCATTATAAGTTGGCAATTGTATTGTGATATTTAAATCTCGATCTAAATTCTCTGAAAAATACAGCTGGAAGAAGGCCATAACTTGTGAGCCAGATTTGTAATCAGTATAGACATCATTTTGACTGATCGTATAGCAAATTTTATCACCATTTAAATCATTTATACACCATTCACCACTCGATGTCGCATTAACTATTTCATCTACGAAGGGAACAATAATAGTCTCGTCTTTCTTAAAAGCAATTTCAGGAATAGACCATCCTGAATCATTTATATTAGAGAATTTTTCAAATTCAATGCTATTTACTCTGCTTTCGTTCTGAGGAATAACATTCTGTACAGCCTCGCCTACTTGTGGCATAATACGCATGGATTGCTCGAAGAAATAAATACCTTCATGATTGAGAGGACCATCACTAATGATGAAGTCATTTATTCTGAATCTTGAACCATCGTCACCAACATCAACTCTGTGCATTGTGGAATTTACAGTTGAGAATGGAGAAACCATTGCAAATTCATCACCCATGAAGAAATCATCCGTCGATATAAATACTTCCTTGGCAGCCATAAGAGTGGCTTTAATTTCCCAATTATCAATAATGGATGGGTTATGGATCACTCTTAATCGTAATTGATTTCTACCTGGATACAAATTCAGAGAAAAGGTCTGTAATCCAGTAGTACTTGAAACGACGCTAGGTCTAGCAACTCCTTCAGGTATGACAACCCCATCGGTCTCAACACTTAAATATATTGTTGTTTCTTCACTTGCATAAACATAGGTCGATAATACTGTATCATAGTATTCGCCTTTTCCAAATGCAAATATTTTATTGGCCAAATTCAATGTACCGTCCCACGACGTACTAACAACATTCCATGTAACATCAGTCTGACCAACTTGCGTACCTTCAACCTTATCATCCGGGAAACGACCAATATCTTGATCATTGAACCAACAAGTTTGTACTAGCATTGCTTCTGAATCTGTTGTTAAGAATACACCACGTAATGCCTTATATTGATATAATGTACTTGCCTCTTGATTGTATTCGTTTATTAATTCCATTAAATCGACAGTTGATCCCGTCCATTCATTCCTATTAGAAACAATTCCAGTGATATAATGTCCATAAGCATCTGCTAATAATTCATCACTTAATGAATACCAGAATGAAAAGGGCTTCCAAACAGGAAGATAAATGCTATTATCATAACTGGGGATGACCGATGTGGGTGACAATTTTATTTGTACCCATACAGTTGTATCAAATGCCTTTGGTCTGTCATCGGGAGATGGTATTAAACTAGCATCAATTACATCCAACAGTAACCAAACGGATTGAGAACCAGTACTAGGTAATTTATAATTAAGTGACAATGAAGTAGTCGCAGTTAGAAAATCATTTCCATAACTCCAACCAGATTCGCTGTAATACTTGTCAACACCCACGTCTTTTTGGTATTCATCATTCACGTCTAGCATATTGTGAATGCCTTTACCCCATCCAACTGCATTCAATAAATCGAAGTTTGCGGCAGATGTGCTGAGACTATAAACGTAACTATCTATTTGTGAATCCCATATTCTTATTGGTGGATTGTCTACATTACCACTTATATAAACATTATAATCTATTTGGAAATTATCAAATGCGGTTTCATAAAGCGATTGAGACACCGATGCCCCATAAAATCTAAATGCCAACCGTATTTGAACAACGTCATCAGTAATGTCAAATGACTGCTCGGCATAGGCTGGACCATCGAAAATCAAATTTATAGTAGGTCCAGATTTCCGAATACTTGCTTTAATAATATCATTATCGAAGGGCCCTGTCCCTGGTGCCAAGGAGGTGTCGCTTCTAACACCATTTTGGTCAATGTCTACCCACCTAATGATGCCTTGTCCAAGTAGACCTAAAGATGTATCAGTATATTCTATGGCTCCAATTACATGCCCAGTTGCATTCACTAATTGCAAAGCCGTTTGTCCAATTTTACTTACATCTGATATTGACGGCACAATTAATTCAACAGAGGCTACAAAATCTTGGGATGATGGTTCTAAATAGTAATATGACCAAGGGGTGAATGATGAAGTATACGAGGAATGAGCACTAACTCTAGTACCATTCAATTTACCATCTCTTGCTACCACATCATGATCTTCGATATCCCATTCGCCAGGCAATATCTCCTCGGCAAAATAATGCGCATACTTTCTCATCCCGATCGGAAATGGATCAGTTGCAAAGTCCTCGATATATACATCTCCAATTCCAACGCTAGAATCTAGTAGTTCTAAAGTATTAGCACTACCTGGTTTTAGGTCCCGTTTAGATTCAGTTTTTTCAATGGAAAAATCATAAACTCGAATATATGGACCTGCCCCAACAGGACTGCCCCAGCGGCCATAATTGGAGTATAAGATATAAAATTTACTTGCAATACGGGTAAAATCATATCCAGTGTAAGAAACGGTCGTTTCACCATTGCCTCCGCTTGTCCATTTTGAAGAAAGTGTAGTAGTATAGCTACCATTGAGGTTATTCACAAAAACATAACTGAACCATAGAGTTCCACTGATGCCTTGTGAGCCTGGAGTGCCAACTATAGACCCCGAAGCAATATTAACATCATCAGTGTAGAGGACATTATCTACTCCTCCAGTGTATTGGGTCCAAGCATCATAATATCCTGAACTAAATGAATATTGGTCATCTAGATCACGTCCAATAATTAGCATTTTGTGTATGTTACCCGTTCCCGGCTGTCGCCATCCTATTTGAGCAGAAACATTAAAATTTAGAGTCTCATCAAAATTGAAGGAGTCAAACGATGTAAGGTCATAAGTAAAGTAATTGTCATACCAGTAATCACCAATCGGCTGAAGAATCTCTTCTCCATATCCCATTTCAAAATAGCCATTAGACTCAGTTGCATACATACCGTAATACCATTCGAGAAATGGTCCTTGCCAATCAATGCCTTCTTTCTGATTCCCATCCCATCCAATTACACCATTATCAAAATTATCATTTCGCTCTTCAGTAGAACCAGGCTCACCTGAGGCTGAGGCATAATAATATGTAACCTGATATTCGTAAAGTTCATTGACGGCAGCAAGTGGAGTTACACTTACATGAAAATCACTCCATAAAGCATAATTTATGAAAGTATTGTCACCATAAGTCCATAGAGATATACCAATATACTTGACCTTTAAAGGATTAATCATACTGATTGTTTGCCATGAACTTCCATCAAAAACTTTCAAGGATAATACTAATCCCTCAGTTGAGTTTCTGTATTCAGCCACAAATCTTATCACATTAGAGAGGGTGCCAAAAAAATAATTATTTAGAGGATAGGTATATGAAGTATTTATCGAACCGCCGGCATTGTACAGATAGAGCGCAACTTCTGGTGCTCCTGAAGACTCATCCACTATACCAAACTCAAATACCTTACTTGCATTCTGATCATAACCAGTCTGCAGGTATTTCGCTTGAACTTGTGAGTCTTCTTGAAGGAATGCCAAACTGGATGTTAATTTGTCCGATCCGTTAATCCTAAGTCGAGTTATGTCGAAATGTGAGCCCGCCTCATTTTCCCAATCTGCCCAAGATGTAGAAATCTTCACGGTTTCTTCATCAACAGCCGCATATATCGTTCGATATTCGAGAATCTGATCGTTGACTCGGAGAAATAAATGCATGGTGTCATTATCAAAGTGAGTAACTTTGATATTAGCTGTTCCTACAATGTTTTCACTTCCAGGGGCCATAGCAACCCCCCCCCATTTATTATCCGCAAAGATATGTAATGACAGGTTGTTATCCCCGGCGTACCCATTGAGTCCAAAACTGATCGAAAATGAATCAGGTACTACCCCAGCCGGCCCACTCGTAACCGCAAACTTTCCAAAGTTATCAGATCTCAATAAATCATATTTTACATCGAGCTCGAGCGACCAGAATCCATCTTTAGGAACGGGCCTTGTTAACTCAGGTATTGAATATGTACCAGTAACTGGAGCAGTACAGTAACTCCGTAGCTCATTAGATTCTTCAGACCAAAGGCAGTCTCCATCGGGCGTATAAGTCCAATTATTATCGATTATTCCGTCGGAAAAATTATATTCTTCTCCAGGAATTCCACCATAACCACTTCCAAAGACAGTAGGAGCTTTACGCTCCCAAGCTGACCAACCTGAGGGCTTTGAACCACCATCATATTTAGTTTGTAGCGCTTGTAACGTTACATTTCTATCCGCTCCCGACACTTCTCCACGAACATTATCAACAAAAGCACCCCCAGCAGTTGTATATGACTTTCTTCCATCGATCACATGCAAATTAACAGCTCTAAAAATAATTCTGCCTGTGGGATTACCAAAACTACTCAAATCGATGTCTAAATTGATCCATGGAGCGGGATCAAAACCCGACCCGTCGCCCCCAACCGTTCTTGACTCGCTCATCGTCAATTCGTAAATCACTGTTGAACCAATAAGAATCTGAAATTGGACAAAGCTTTTGTAGTTAAATTTAGACCAAGTACCGGCAACCATATCGAAGATAGGTTGTATATCAACTTTCAGGGCCGTAACGCTCGATGGATCAGCAAAGACAGAATAATCGGATTCAAGTTCTGTATGAAATTGTTGGATGGTTGCTCCATTCATGTTGGTGGCAGTGCTCGAAACTCTCACGGAACGGTTACCATCAGTTCTATAATCAGGACCGCTTGCGCCAAACCAATCTTCAGTATTTGCCCGCGGCGACTCACCTGGGAGCCACCAATAGTATTTAGTCCAGTCTATATTGCTCCATGGGTTGTTGCTGTATTCTTCAAAACTAGCATTGGGGATATCAAGTGAACTCGCTCCACTAATGGTTGCATTCACTGCTTCATCCCAAGCAATCCAACTACCACTCCCACCTCCAGTAATTTCTTGTGGTGAACTCCAGTCAAGGCCTTGTTGTTGTTGACCATCCCATCCGATAATTTCATTACTAAAATAGTCGTATTCATTAATTGGTGAAACCAAACCAGGGGGATACTTAAATCGCTCTCGTGTAACAGATTTAGAATTAAGAACTGGTGAACCTGTAGAGTTTGGTTTTTTACCTAAAATCAACCAAGCATTAATCGGCATATCATTCACTAATGCAATTGTTTTAATCTCAACTTTACTGGAACTGGAAATAATAATATCAAGCCAAGCATTAGTCACTAGATTGCCAATCCTGAATTTCAAATAATCTTGATTTCCAATAATATTATATGAAATTTGGGAATTAGAGATCCCAAGATAATCAACAGATAATTTAACATCTGATTCCACTGATGTGATACCAAGTAAAATAAAATCAGCAGAATTATATACTTCATCCGTGTTTATTAACATCTCAGAATTTTGTAAGTATGAAGGCAGTGACGAAGTCTCAAAACCCCAAGAATTAGATCCAATATAAAGGTCATCTACATAGTAGTTGTAAAGTCCTCCTTCAATATAGAGTATCGGACTGCCAATTAGTGAACTCATTAAAGGAATATCGTAACCAAGCGAAGAATTAAAGTAAGTATCAATAGCAAATTCCGACTCGCCAACTGTTATTCTATAAGTATCGGAGGTCGAATTTATTACGATATTGAAATCTTCCCAGCTACCCGGAGTAATTGTTCCATTTGTAAATAGCCATTCTGTACCATTATTAATCAAAATCGTACCCGTTCTGCCATCAACATTAATTTTACGAACAATCGCAAACTCCAAAACAACACTGCCATTATCCATCAACGTCACATGGGCCAGATCTGGAATATAGCCATAATTTTCGTGAAACAAAGATTTATGTGCATCTGTGTGATCATAATGGGTAAGGGATTCTTCACCAAGATTATTCAACAATATCGATCCCCCAAAGTAATATGAATCGCCTGAAGGGACGGTTCCACTCATATTTATTTTAGTAGATGATGTTATCAACCCAGAGAACTCAGAAGTTTCTTCCAGAGTATACGTTATCCAGTTATTCCCCGAACCTATCACACTATTAGTTCCATTAACTGGCTGATATCCAAATGTAACCTTGCTTAACAACACATAAGACGATGAAGTAACACGAACAGTCGGCAAAAACGGCACGATTTCAGTTGAGACAAATTCTGCATAACCTTTACTAGTGGAGGCCGGAGTATGGGTTCCGTCTTTCCAAATCTTAATGTAAACTTTATTTAAATCCTGACTAAATTCAACGTGGAAAATGCCAGTGCTATTATCATGATTAAGTATTGATTTGTATACTTCCTTACTCACACTGTTATGATAGGCAGTTATTATGCCATATTTTGTGCCAGAGTCGTCTAAAGTAGAGAGTTCCAAGTAAGTACCTTGACCCAAGTACCCAGATCCATTAACACTTAAAATTTGATCATTGTAGGCATCTACATATACTTTCATATAAACTGTATTTTCAATCTGATTGCCCAATGTGTGTTGATAATAGAAAGCTGCACCACCAAAATTATCACCTCTAACAAAAGCGTATTCATCCATGATCAAGGAATCTAGATATGTTGCATCAACACTCGAAAACCAAACATCTTGGTCTCCACCACAGGGTGGAAGAGAGATGCATGATTCAATTTCAGGATCACCCTTTAATTCCTTAATTGCCATTGCATGTAACTTTGCATCTGTATTAGAGGGGAATATAACAGACGGAGTAATACCAAGTCCAACACTAGTATCAATCAAAGGATCATTGAAATGGCTAACAATTTGTCCATCTAAATAGCCTTTAACATGGAAAACACCATCATACCATTGTACTATAGTAAACTTATGCTGTTGATAACCTCCAAGTCCATCTATAGTCTGCATATTACTGCCCGTATCATATCCACCAGCAAGATTCTTAATACTTCGGTCTAGAATGGCAGCATCGGGATTTCCAAACCTATCGTTTCTGATCCTAAAGAAACCAAAATCGCCGGTGATATTCATATCTAACTGCCCTAAAGCATCTCCATAAGAGAAAGATACTTCAAATAAAAAGTTATATGTATTTGTGCCATTTGACCAAGAATCAGATAATGATAAAACAGCCTCAATCCCAGTATCGTTAATTTTAATGCCCCCACCATCTTCAACATCCTTAATCCAGTTGGAATATTCATTATAAGTACCCTCATCCCCTTGGAAAGTAGATATACTCCCCATAGTGGAATTATCACCAAACTCAACATTAATACCTGATGCCGACGCATACAAATCGGTATAGGTACCCCCCTCTGTTGATGATCCTACCTCACTTGTAGTGGTTCCAAAATTTGCGATATATATTGCAGTCGGCGCATCGGATATCAGGGCAATTTCAACTTGTGATCCAGCGTTAGAACTTAAGAGAACCCGATCTCTAACTACCTTGTATTCATATGACAAAAATGTGAAAGAGGCAAACATATTAAATGGATCGGATGAGCCTAAATCTCGATAACCCATGCTAACTTGTCGGGCCTCTCTTTCTGAACACAATAATACTAATGGAGACTCACACTCAACTCCTCTAGCAGTAACCTGAAATATTTGATCACCAGTAGGAAAAGTATCGAAATCGTAGGTAGCAATTATTTTTTGACCAGTATCATATGGACTCGAACCACCTGTCGTTAAACGAATTACTTTAACATCATCAATCCACATGTCCATAGAAACTTCATAACTATGACGACCTCCAGCTGGTCCATTTAATTTCTTATCACCATTGGCTTCAACTTCAAATTTCAGCAATCCCACAGGAAAACCTAATGATTCCAAATCAGGATTTATGGTTACCCATCCATTCGTTGCCGAATCAGAAATCTGTTCCCATACCATTGTAGCTCCAATATAGACTCTAAATCTATTACTACCATCACTCATACCGGACCATGAGTCACAAGGCACACTATTATAGGAATCATAACATGAGGCTAATGTGTAAACATCAAATGATAATTGTTCAAAATTAGAATGCCCCTGGGTGGATACCAAATCATCTATAACAGGATTTTTATCGCTCCATGCATTAATCGCAGCTGAATATATACCGTCTGTTGATTTACCAGAGTCTTGTGTTAGCCCGTTCCATGAATCAGTAGTTTCAAAACTCGGATTATTCTGGATATTTGTATATTCAGATGCACCACCCCCTGTAAAAACATCCACATTCTCCGCCTTTAATACATATGATTCACCCTTTTGATCATATACTATACGAGTAAAGGCATTTTGCCAATATACATCAATCCCATATCGTACTTTATCCAAACCGTCTCCAGGACCTGAAAGAGCCACTCCGGCAAAACTAATCCATGCACTCGAATTTGAGGAGGACGCTAATTTTATTTGTATTATACATGTATTATTTATTGCAGCATAATCATCAATCATTACGGTTATCATTTGAAAATTTTTTCCAAAAAAGTCTGAAGTATTGTTATATAACGAAGATCCAATGAGAGTTTCAATACCAGTTTCATCTATAGCATATGCTTCGATAGTAAATACTTCATTGATAGTAGCACTTCCCACAAGCATTTGGATCCGATTGATATCAGCACCATAGGCACCATCAAAATGATATTCTACGTAGCTTCCAATGCTATTCAAAACAACCTCATTATCCAGTATGGTAGCGTTAAAGTCTCCAATTACATTATCTGCGTTCACCATTACTGCCAATTGCAATGATTCTGTAGGGGCTAATCTTCTTATATTTAGTCCTGCTAAATGGATGAACACGTCCCTAGTAACTGTAGAATTGCTTGCCTCTTCGATCGTACCGTTGAATCGGGGGTACATTTTTAATTTTCCATATGAGCCGGCAAATTCAGAAATATCTATTTCAATGTCAGTTAGACGACCAACGCTGACAGAATATTCGCCCAAATCGTGAGTAATTAAAGGTGATTGGTCCTCCCAGACAAAATCAATAAAACTAGGATCTGCGGCATAATATCCATTATAATCCTGTGTTAGAATCGCAGCCGATAATGAAAGTGTGTAATTTCCTCCATCTTCTAACGATAATGCATTAGATTCAATCCCTAGATTGCCAGAATCCGAAGCTAAATTCAATATGTTTATTGGATCAGTTGGACTAATTGAAGCGATTTTTGATCGATATGACTTTGGAAATTGGGATGCCCAAAGACCTAATGTCGGATAATATAAATCATCCAAAGTCCCTGTATAACCAGCATAATAACCACCTATTCCCTCTGATGGCTGTAATTCCACATCACCAGAATAATCAATACCCGACAAAGAGATCTCATAACTTTGTGTATTAAAAACGCCATAGTAAGATGGCCTATCGGATTGGAAACCCAAATAATCAATTGATGCCCCATTATTGACATAAATAATAACTTCTTGATAAGCATGTAACTTAAGAAATCTGGATTTTTGTCTTATATCATATGTCAATAAACCAGAGCCGCTCCCGGATACTAATAATTCATCATCAATATAAACAGAAAATGAGATCGAATTAACGGCATATATTGTAAAATTAATAGATGAATAACCATCCCATGTAATATCTTCTAATGTCTTATTTGTGTTTGCAGAAACATCAAGCTTATAACCACCACTATAGGACGAAGTGCTTACCTGACCTGAAGAATTATCCCAACCAGAAGCATTAGGGTCTATCTCATCTTTGTATATCCACCCGATCGGAGGAGCATTATAAGGGGGAGGAGGTGCTGGTACGGGTATTATCGGTCTTGTCAATAATACCGAAATAAGTATAACGAACATCGAAATTCTCAATTTTCGTGCATAGTATTTACGTTTATTTGGATTGCCAGTAAGGGTACTAAATAGGTTATTCAGAATTGACATATGTTACATCTCTTTTGTGCTTGGTAATACATTGTCTACCTTGGATTACCTCGTGTAGACATCATATTGAGATTGATCTTAGATTAGAGATTAAAAGCATTGTTACAATAAATGAAGTTAATATACAAAGTATAAAATGACACAAAAGTTAATAAATTGCAAGATAGGGGGAAAAATATTTCAATGTCATTTCATTAGACGATAAATACGAGTATTAATTATTTAATTAATAGTTTTACCTCTTCTTTTTTTTGTATCGAAACAACCTAAGTATAAAAACCAAAATCATAAACAAACCCCAATTCATTTTTAAATTTCTTTCAATGCTTTTCGAAGAAACGATAGTACTATAATGAACACTTTGGTTTCCCTGATTAGGAGAAGAAGAAGAAGAAGAAGAAGAAGAAGAGATTTCAGATGTCGTAGATGAGATAGTAGCGACTGAAGAACTATAATTAGTAATAATTTCAAGCAAGTCATTTGGAAGTGAGGTGTTGAGGACTACAATATTACCTCTTAAATCCTCCAATTTGATTTCCAAAATATTATTTTTTGGCAGTTTTATTACTGGGATCAATAATGTACCATTAATGGTGTTTATGTGACTATCATAAACAATTTTGCTGTCTTTGTGGCACAAACATTCTACTGAATAAACAGCAATATTATCTTCAGCCAAATAATCAATAAATATATTCCACACACTACCTGACGAATCTAAAGAGATGGAACCCACATCAATAATCGGGGATGTTTCATCCTTCATGACAATTGACGCATTTTTTAAATTCAACATTCCGTACCCGTATAAGTCATCTTTACCGGATATACCAAGATCTGTTGCAGACAGCTGAAGTATGGCTTTAACTTTTTCAGAAGTAAGCGTGTTATCAAAACTATACAAAAGCGATGCAGCCCCAGAAACATGGGGCACTGCCATAGAGGTACCATCTAATAAACCAAATGGTATACCATTAACAGTCAAAACTCCTGTACTGTTTTCATTGATTGACTCTAATAATTTCTCTCCACTTTCTTTTGACATTGAAACGACTGGGATATTGCTTTCATTATTTAGTGCACCATAAAATGATCCGGTTTCATTATTAAAAATTATGCCACCAACACCACCAAACCCAACAATATTTCGGATTTTTTCTTCAAATGTTATAAGACCTCTCTTAATAATTGCAATCTTGCCGCTGAGGTCCAACAACTCAACATCTGAGACACGTCCATATCCCACATATTGGAAATTTCCATTTAAAGTCATTTCGGCGGAATACTGCATAGGATATACATAGTACTCATTATCGTCAACAAATAAACTACCATATTGATTACTACCACTGGGCAATGTAGAATTAATACCGACACCAGGGGCAACTAAATCTAATCTACTACCAAAATTAGAGAAGGTCGTCCTTTTCATTTCGTTATCAACAGCCCCGATGGCCATGACCTGTTCTAACTTAGCAGGATATAATACAGATCCTCCATCATTTCCCGAAGACGAAATCATAAGCACATCGTTTTCGGACGCATATTCAAAAGGTTTAATGCCGAGTGGTTCATAACTCCCGATAGACATGGAAATTATCTTTGCACCATTATCAACTGCATATAATATTGCATCGCTTAAATCCTCCTCTTTTGCGTCACCACCAACATTTGAAAATATTTTCAATCCCATAATAGTTATATTGGGGGCCACGCCGGCTATTCCATAATTATTCAATTTTGCAGAGATAGTTCCGGCAACATGAGTGCCATGACCGGCGTCTGTCATATTTAATGGAGGTTTTATCTCATTATCCATGTCAGCAAAATCCCATCCGTTAACATCATCGATATATCCATTATTATCGTCATCAATGTCATTTAAAGGGATTTCATCTGTATTGCACCAAATATTGTCGATCAGATCGGGGTGCTTGTAGTCTAAACCTACATCTATAATTGCAACAACAATATTAGGATCACCAAACGTTAGATCCCAAAATGCTTCGGTATTTATTGCCTTGATTCCAGAAGGTATGTCATCATACAATAAATTTGTAATATTATTTAGATTGTATTCATAATGATAATCAAAGACGTATTCATGATGATTATTAATGAGCCCTTTATTAGGAATAATACCGATTATCAGAATAAGTAAAACGTTAAAGGTTACAAAACGAATATGCAATTTATCACATCAGAATCAATCGAGATTATCGAACTTATTCTGTCCAAAATATCTTTGTAAGAGTACCCATATACCAATTGTAGCCATTATGGAACCTATTAAAACAGACATTATAAAGTAAGGATTCTTAGCATTCTCTTCTTCTTTTGAAGTATTTGATTCCATAGAAAGAGAATTAGATGTGTCATCTGTTGTTAGAGAAGTCTCGATAAAATCACTTATAATTGCATATCCCAATGCATTATCACTGTTTCCATATTTATCCTCAACGTACAATGAAATTTCATGTAATTTTTTATAGGCTAATGATAACAACTCATCATATCGGATTGATATTTCAATATATCCTTCTATAGTTTTATCTATTATTCTATTTGGATTAATAGATTCGCCATCAATCAAAACAGAGATATTGTCAATGACATGATTTTCTATTATTTCAAATCGCATGAGTACAACTGGGTTAATTATACTAACTTCAACAGGATCTGGAACAATAATTATTGGGGGTTCATTATCAATTATAATGCCTTCATTGCATCTATAATAAGAATCCATATATTCAGGTGAACCATTAAGATAAATAAACCAGTTATAAATCCCGTTATCTAATTCATCAATTGATAGTGAATAACGATATTCACGATATTCTATTGTAGGGTCAATTAATACAAAGTCAATTATATCATCAAAATTATTAATTAAATATGTAAATTCAATCTCATCAAAAGCTGTTGAAAAAACTTTGTCAGAGGTTTGATTGTATATTTCAAACCTTGATGTAATTTTTGAAATTCCAGGACTAAATACACTTTCAATATATTTTATTTGAATATCAGAAGTCATCCAATTAAACACATCGATCGTAAAATTATTTCCAACCCAGTTTAAACTAGATGTAACAACCAATCGACCACCACCTAAAATGTCAACGGTAACAATGCCTCTAGACTCTTCAGCAATACTGTATCCACCTAAAATATCTTCCCCCTCTAAACCTAATTTTTCTGTTCTTTTCCCGTAAGAACTGTCGTTCTTAACAGAAACTTCATACTCCACTAAGTCATTCTTCACATATCTAGGAACTTCTTTACCTTTTAGATCCCACATACCAATAAATTCGTTAATAGAAGTCATATTGGTACCAAATGTATTTTGCAATCCTAAATCCTTAGAATAGTAACCCATAAAACCAATAAATACCGATCCACCTTCATCCATGTACTCCCAAATCATGTTTAACTCGTTGTTAGACAAAGAAGTTGCAGTTATTTCTGCGTCATTACTTAACTGGAAGATATCATCAAACCAGATTATATCAAATTTTTTAATGTTATCATAATCAATCCCATAAAACCCAGTAATCCAGTAATGGTTTTTTCTAAGTATATTAATAACTTTATTATCTATCCTAAGTGTGGCCCTTCCATCGTGAAGTTTTTGATTAAACATCCAATCAACACCTATTAACCCCTTAAGTTCGCTTTTGATTGTTATGTTAAATGGAACCTGATATGCTACCGATGAAATTTCAATAATAATTAAACCATCAAAGTAGCCATAATCAGTTACAAGGTTAAATATATTTTCTGAAAAAAGAAATGTACGTTCGAAGTGTAAAATATCAGAAATGTTACCATCTAAAGTAACATTGTAATCATTCGGGTGGCTAGTAACAATTGTAATTGGTGCCTTAGTTGTCACCGCATTTGGTATGTCTTCCATTTCTAAAGTATTCATGGATGATCTTGCAGTTATTGAAATAGTATTGCCGTTAAATTTTTTCCCAGTTGATAAATATTCATACATTTTTGTTAAATTGAGGAGGCCAGAACCTTGTTTTTCGTATTCAAAACCTAGATCAGTTGCAGTTTCCATTAAGGCTGACTTTATTAAACCGACGTTGAAAGACATTGACTCATTCTTCAATTTAGACAATAAGACAGCGATACCTCCTGTAACTATAGCTGAAGAAAATGAAGTTCCACTAAATATACTCGTTCCAAAGCCAACCTCGACAGATTCTATATATTCACCAAAACACACTAGGTCTGGTTTAGAGCTAAAATCTAAACCCATGCCTACAGTTGAAAATGAAGATATATTTAAGCTACTATCGATGGAGCCCACTGAAATGCCGGATACATGTCCACTTGGGCCCGAAGGGATACCATCTTCTCCGTCATTACCTGCCGAACCAACCAATAAAATATTGTTCTCCTCAAGCCTTCTTAATGTTTCATCCCATATATCCGACGGACCCCCCCAAGATGTATTAATAATGTCAACGTCTTCTTCGATTAACCATTCAAAAGCAGCGGAAATATTTCCGACAATTTGATCATCAGCCACATTACTACCCATTTCTGCTGAATAAACTGTAACATTAGAAGAAATACCGACGATTGATCCACCTCC
>CAZRLL010000077.1:0-15269 GCA_964600735.1 uncultured archaeon | reverse complement strand
ATGTACGGTAGTATTGCTATCATAACGACTATGTCCATTCCCAATTTTGAATTCTCTTATTACACCAATGTCTGTTAACATGGACAATGTTTTGTATAGAGTTTCTTGACTAATTGTGGGTAATTCTTTTTTGATATCTGCAAATATTATATCTGCTGATGGATGATTTTCATTATTGGCTAGGTATCTGAAGATTGCAAGTCTTTGTGGAGTGACCTTTAATCCTTTCTGATGAAGAAAACATACTAACTCCTTATCTGATTGATGCATTGTCTAAATTACATATTACATTTTTCACTTTTATTTATAGTTATTCGGAAACAAAAATTGATAATTATTTCAATTATTATTTAGAATTAATTCTTATTTAATAATAAATAATAAATAATAAATAATGATCCTTGATTGGCATATCAGGGCTGATTATTATGTCCAAAAAAGATAAAAACACAATGGCAACATCTCTAGGAACTCAAAACAGAGATTGGTGGCCTAACCAGCTTAATCTAGACATTCTACGCCAGCACGATTCTAAATCAAACCCACTGGGAGATTTTGATTATCGTGAAGCAGTTAAAACACTTGATCTTAATGCTGTAAAAGCAGATCTCAAGCACGTTATGACTGACAGCCAAGACTGGTGGCCTGCAGACTACGGACATTATGGTCCATTATTTATTCGTATGACATGGCATGCCGCGGGGACATATCGTACTGGCGATGGTCGAGGTGGTGCCAGTACAGGCGCACAGCGTTTTGCACCGTTGAACTCATGGCCAGATAACGCGAACCTCGACAAGGCACGTAGGCTGCTATGGCCTGTCAAACAAAAGTATGGCAACAAACTAAGCTGGGCAGACCTACTTGTTCTAGCAGGTAATGTTGCAATTGAAGACATGGGTGGTCCCAACCATGGTACTGCACTTGGTCGTGAAGACATTTGGCATCCAGAGAAAGACATCTACTGGGGTGCAGAAGATGAATGGCTAGGCGACAATCGTTATGGTGATACAAGACAAGACTTAGAGAATCCCCTTGCCGCAGTGCAAATGGGTCTAATCTATGTAAACCCAGAAGGTCCAAACGGCAATCCAGATCCGCTACTATCTGCACAGGATGTTCGTGAAACATTTGGTCGTATGGCTATGAATGACGAAGAAACTTTCGCTCTTATTGCAGGCGGACACACATTTGGTAAAGGACATGGTAATGCTCCTGCGGATGCTGTAGGTGCAGAGCCAGAAGGTGCACCAATTGAAGCACAAGGATTTGGCTGGGCAAGCAGTCACGGTACAGGTAAAGGTGTAGACACTATCACAAGCGGTCTCGAAGGACCTTGGACTACCAATCCTATACAATGGGATTTTCCAGATTATTTGAATCTTCTTTACAAATATGATTGGGAACTTACTAAGAGCCCAGCAGGTGCACACATTTGGCAACCTGTTAACATTGATGAAGCACACATGGCACCTGAAGTAGATGGCAGCAGTAAAGTTACACTGATGATGACCACAGGCGACATGGCTCTTAAAATGGATCCTGTCTATCGTGAGATTGGTGAACGTTTTATGAATGATCCAGAAGCATTTGGCGAAGCATTTGCTCGTGCATGGTTCAAACTACTACATCGTGATATGGGTCCTAAGTCAAACTATACGGCAGGTGACTACATAGACACTGACTATATTTGGCAAGATCCAATTCCAGCAGGCAAGAAACTTAGTGACAAAGAAATAGCTGAAATCAAAGATCGTATCGCTAACTCGGGTCTTACTACACAAGAAATGGTAGAGACTGCCTGGGCTAGTGTATCAACTTATCGTGGTTCAGATAAGCGTGGTGGTGCCAATGGGGCTCGTATTCGACTTGCACCACAAAAAGATTGGGCAGCTAATAAGCCTGAACAACTTACAAAAGTGCTTGATGTTTATTCTGGTATTACAAATGAAACTGGTGCAAGTATTGCAGATGTAATTGTCATCGGCGGTGCAGTCGGTATTGAACGTGCAAGCACTGTAAGCGTTGATGTAACAACTGGTCGCGGTGATGCAACACAAGAACAAACTGATGTTAACTCTTTTGCATTCTTAGAGCCAAGAGCAGACGGCTTCCGCAACTATTGCGAAAAAGAGTATGCTGTTAGCCCAGAAGAAATGATGCTGGACAAAGCACAACTTCTTGGCCTAACTCCTACTGAAATGACTGTTCTAGTAGGTGGCCTTCGTGCAATGAATATCTCAGCAACCGGCGAAGGTATTTGGAGCAAAGACGGTGTTCTTGACAACCGTTGGTTTAAAACACGACTAGACATGAGCGTAGAATGGACTAAAACTGACTATAACAGTTACGAAGTTCGTGATCGTAAGACTGGCGAAGTTGTACGCACAGGCACACGTATTGATCTAGTATTTGGTTCTAACTCAGAACTACGTGCTATTGCTGAAGTCTATGCACAGGACGATAACAAGCAGAAATTTGTTAACGACTTTATTGCGACATGGAACAAGGTAATGAACGCAGACCGTTTTGATCTAAAATAAGCGGTTGAGCGACTGTAACCGAAGTTACCTTCAGAAACCGTTATAAGGAACTCGTAAGAAAGTTAGAAATCGCGCGCGCGCGTGATGATGGACAATCTATTAATGACTAGTGTAGAGTTCAAGGAAAAATTAGATTTAACATGGAGTGAATTTCGCAATCACATGAATATCTTGAAGAAACACAAATATATCCATGTTAGTGAAAAATTCATCGACAATTCCGTTAAACAAGTAATTAACATAGAAATGTTCGGAGTTACTGAATTCGATAGATTATCCAAGGTATTGTTTGAATTCTTTGGTTCTCCGGACTATGAAGACTTTTTGACCTATCCTGATACGGTTGATTCTGAACTCGACAAAACTTAGTTCATTATTACATCAAATCATTCGAAAGAAACTCAAACAAATTAATCTAATTTTCAAATGCGTCTTTTCATCCAAATCCGAAATTATAATTAATTAGACAAATTGTAAAACAAAGATCGTCGTCGTCGGTTGATTACTTTTTTGATATATCCGACACATTTAAATTTAAACACTATTTACAATCACTTGACTTAGAATTATTAGAAGCTGAAAGATGGGATTAAAAGAAGCCAAAGCTTATGAAAGAAATGACAGAATTACAGAGGCACTTCAAGAACTCGATAATTTGAAAGAATTGTCCACTGAAGCTAAAATTTTGAAAAGTAGTCTGCAGGAGAAAATTGGCCTATTCAGAGAAAGTTTAGCATTTGCTGAAACTGCTTTGGAGGAAGCCTTGGCTAATCATGAATTTGTCGATCAAAATGATCTGCCAGTGGCAAAAGACATGGAAACCCTGTCTCCGAAGAAATCTGTGGATAGAGGAGCAGGAAGGAAGCACGTTTTCGTAAGAAGAGAGGTTATTGTTACTCGTAAGAGGATGGCGACATCTAACAAGGACTGCTGAACATGTATATACAAAAATGATCATGCGTATATGTCAAGCACGTTTGTTAGTGTCTCGTCTGGGAGATACAGATTATTCGATAGTTCACGCATCAAGTTTCAGATTTCAGATTCAATTTCTTAATTTTATTATTGTATCTATCTGAATAACTTTTATTATCTGCTATCTATTAACAATTGCGTAAATTCAAAAAAATTCCCTGCTGTAATACTTGGACAAGGATGCTCTGTAAGATTAATTCGATATTCACCAACCAAACAAGAATTGATTTTGAATTTATTCGCAGCAGAGATATCAGAACGAAGAGAATCACCTACTAGCCAGCATCGATTCTTTTGCATGTTAACTAAAGCAAGAGCTCGTTTCAACATCAAAGTGTCGGGTTTAGCTCTCCCAGCTCCTTCGCTTGTGATAATTCCATCAATCAGATGATTTATTCCAACTTTCTTAATTCGTAAGTTCTGAGTGTCTGTGAAACCATTTGATACGATAACTGATTTTATTCCTATCTCTCTTACTTTATTTAGTGATGATTTTACATTTTCATAAAGGAGTGTATATTCTACAAAATAATTTCTGTATTCCAGATCCAGATCCATTGAATCTTTATTCATCGGATAGAGCTTTTGAAAACGATCAAATCTTTCACTCCTCAATTCACTAACAGTTTTGTATCCATTTTCAAGTTCCATCCAAATTTCATCATTGATCTTTTTGTAATCTTGAATTGCATTATTCACATTGCGAATATTATAATTTGTGAATAATTTCAAGAGGGCTTTTGATTCTGCTTTATGATAATCCACTAGCGTATCATCAAAATCCAGCAATAATAGGTTGACAACCTTTAAGGAATTGATGATTTCTTCCTTATCCTTGATGAAATGGATGGTCAATATCTGATATTGAAAATGGGTTTTTATAATTCGATTGAAATTAAAAGATACCAATGATGATTTATTTTGTTTATTAATATTGTGTTTTGTTATAGTTAATCTTTTAATCATTGTATTTCATTTTTATTTAGTGAATATTGGAGATATCCGTAAGTTTGAATCTCAGAAAGTAGCAGAATTATTAGTTTCGCGAGGGTTACTTTCATCTGATGTTAATGATATTAATGATTTGATTTCAAGACCTGAATTTCAGGTTCTCCGAATAATTGGACAGAATGAACCCATATCCACAGAAAATATTGAAGCAAAATATGAGACTCAATACTCCCTCTCATTAATACTTAGCAATCTACAATCGGACGATCTAATCGCAAATACCTCTGATTATAAATGGAAGCTATCTGAGTGGTTATTCAAGGAAATCTCGGAAATGACACTGTCAACCAAGATCGAGGATAAAAAACAGAGCAAGGAAATTAGAGAGGATAAGATTAAAAAGCAACGAGAAGCACGAAAAATTGAGTTTAAGGGAATGGCTGATGCGATGTCAAGTATCTATCAGGGCCCGGTAAGTTTTATAGTTTCAAGTGATTTGTTTGAGGTACCCGAATTGGAATTGCTGATGATAATTAAAGAAAACCAACCAGTGAGCACTGACGAAATTGAGGAATTAAAAAAATTGGATTACTCACTATCACTGATGATGAGTAATCTACAAGCCGATAACTTGATTCAAGAGGGAGATGGATTTAAATGGAAACTTTCTGATAAATTGGAAAACAAATTGGGAGAAGTAGGATTGGAAATTTCAGAGGACATAATAGTACCAGAAGACGAGGAGGAAGTGGTAAATGTCGGTTTATCTCCCAGTGAAGCGATAATTTTAGAAAATCGTCAACTTTTGAAAACATTATTGGATATGAATTATTTTAAAAATAAGACTATTGATGAAATTGTAAAAACAGTTGAGTTCAAAATTCTTAATGTGATTAATTCACAAAGTCCGATACCTACAATTGATATCGATGAGAAAGTAGATATTGATATTCCAATCACCATGGTTATTTCTAATCTAAGTGCTGACGGTTTGATAGTGGAAGAAGAAGATGCTTGGGTCTTGGATACTGATTTTCGTAGAAGAATAAACAAAGTTAAAATCAGTCGAGAAGAAGTTCTCGAACAACTAGAAATTGAGGAGAGGGCAAATAAAGAGAAACAAAAACAATTAAAGATCGAGAAGGAGGAATTAATAAAAGTCAAAAAAGATACCTCTGAAACAGAAGTATCCCCTGAAATTTCACCAGAAGAGCCTTCAATAATAGTGGATGATGATATTAAAGAAGAAGTAGCAGCTGAAATTGCTCCCGAAGAACCTTCAATAATTATAGAAGATGATATTGAAGAAGAAGTTGTGAAAGAAGAAAAGGAACAGGAGAAGGATGAAACAGAGACTCTAGAAGAGCAGATCGACAAAGAAGAGGTTATTGAGACCTTTGGAGAAGAAGATCCCCATTCTTACAGAAAAAGATTACGACCGATTCTAGATAAATCTGTGATCGATAATCCAATTATAAAAATATTAATTAAAAATGGTTACATCTCCGCTGATGTTACATCTGAGGCGCAATTTAATGAGAGACCTGAATACAAGATTTTACAGCTCATTAAGGATAATTCCCCAATCACCGCGGAAGAATTGGATGAATTGTCAGAATCAGTCGAATCAATTACTATGATCACCTCAAACTTGCTTGCTGATGGTATAGTTGTCCAAGATAATACATTTCGCTATACTCTGTCTGAACAGTTGGAGATGGAGGTAAGCAAAGGAGGAGTGTTTTTTGATCGTAAGAAATCACTAGCCTCAGAAGAGATTCAAGATGCCAAAGAACTCATAAAAAGACGAGAGGAGCAATTTATATCATCCACGTACAAAATTGGTTATATAAAATCAGTAGACATGCCCATCGAGGAACTGCTAGAAATTCCAGAATTTGAGATTCTGAAAATTATTAATGACGCTCAATCAATTGTGCTGGAGGAACTGAAATCCAAAGCAAAAAGTGCTTCTCCAGTTCTGATTTCCCGTACTATTTCCAAACTTGAGGCAGAAGAGAGAATAATTAATTCAGACGGTAACATTCAGTTTACTGATAAATTTAAGGATTTTATTATTGAGGATGAAGTTAAAGAAAAGGTAAGAAGAGAGAAATCAGCCGCAAAAGATGGTAGGGAAAAAAGAATAAGAAAAATGCAAGAAAAAGAGAAAATGGCTCAATCTCTTGCTGACTATCTCATAAGCAAAAATTACATCATTTCTGAATCGAACGAGATGAAGCATCTACTCGTGATCCCTGAATTTGAAATTTTATCAATTATAAATTCTGATGGACCCATCTCTATTGAAGATTTAAAAACCAAAATTAAAAGTATAGCACCAGTTCAAGTAAAGAGAATACTGATGAAATTAGAAACGGATAAAATGATTGTTGATAAATATGAAGAATGGATAATATCAGATGACCTTAAGGCTGATTTATTGAGTTAAATACTAATTATGAAAAAAACTGATGGTATAAATTGTTCAATTAAATTGATTTACATGTAATTTGTTATCGGGGGTAAAATCTCTTCAATCCTAGGATCCTTTTGTAATGCCTTGTGGATTTCAATGGGCTGTACAGCCAGTGATATTACTCTGGTCCTACCATAACGACCCTTACTCACAACAGATGCCCGGATCATACCTAATACATCGAGTTCGTTAATTAGATCCCCTACTCTTCTTTGGGTCAGTTCATCAAGATGTAGGTTTCTACAGGCCCTAGCGTATTCTTTGTATACCTCACCAGTAGTTACCATATCTTTAGATTTCTTATCCTTCATCCTGTTGGTATCTAGAATAGAAATAGCTAATAATACGCATTTTGAGTGAATAGGGAGTGAAATCAGCACTTCAGCAACTGTATCGGTTTCAATGGCAAGCGAGGCTCGTTTTACATGGTCTGAAGTTACCTTATCCTCCTGGGCAGCTTCGGCTACTTCACCTGCAACCCTGATTAGATCTAGTGCCCTTCTTGCATCACCATGTTCCGAGGCTGCCAGAGCTGCTGCCCTTTCAATCGCAGAATTATCAATTACCCCATCTGCAAATCCAGTTTTTGCTCTTTCATTCAGGATATCCCTTAGTTGTGGAGTAGTATATGGTGGGAATACTATTTCCTGCTCTGTTAATGTGCTTCTGATTCGAGCATCAATTGTTTCCTTAAATTGCACATTATTGGTAATCCCGATTATACTTACCTTAGCATTGATCAAATCGGTGTTAATTCGAGTCAATCCATATAATGTTTTGGTATCTTTTTTCATCAGTAAATCAATTTCGTCAAGCACGATTATTAGTTGGACCTTTTCTTTGTCAAGGTTCTCGGAGAATAAACTAACAATTTTGTCTGTGGGTAATCCAGTAATTGGAACCTCCACATTAATTGAATCACATAATGCAGCATAGACTCGATATGCAGTATCCACCATTTGACAGTTAATCATAGCGAATTGGAAGTCAATCCCAACTGATTCTGCTTTTGAATACAAGAAATTGATAACATATTTTGATACTACAGTTTTGCCGGATCCAGGTTTTCCGTATAAAAAAGCATTGGATGGTGATTCTCCTCTCATTATAGGACCCAGGATATTGGCCAAAGATTGGATTTCCTTTTCTCTGTGAGGAAGTGAAGCTGGAACATAAGTTGCCCTTAGTGTCTCTCTTTCTTTGAATATTACTACCTTGGGGGAGTGATATCTGTCAAAAATCTCATCTAAGTTTACTCCTTGTTTACTCATAATTGTCCACCACAGCTAATAAAACTCTACGAAACGTTTAGTTTTATAAACCTCTAAATCGCTAGCGATAAATATTGCTTAAATTTCTTGTGGATCATTTGCGAAATCAAGATGATGTGTATTAATATTATAATATGCATCGATATATTGAAATAACTGATTGGGTATTAGGACACTCGAAGTTACCATAAATTTATTGTACTAAAAAATGGATGTTCAGCAATTTAGCGCAACTCATTGAATTCTTCAATATTTACACATACATACCTCCACGATAACGATACCTTATATTTCTTATAGAACGCATGTATCTTATGGAGTTATGAGGAAAATATAGTTAATACTAATGATACCATTGATTATCGAATCAGGTTTTTCTTCAATTATCACTTTGTGCACTTCAACATTTATCATTAACAACAGTCAATAGGATAATAAAATAATGTGACAATATGGCTGAAGAAGATCTTGTGATCAAAGAGGGCATAACTACCAAAATCCTGCGTCTCCCGTCTGCTCCGGTCTACATGAGCATTATCAAGACACTAAACGGGAAGCCTGTTGGAATACCAATTTGGAATTCTTTTCAATCTATAGAGGCCCGATCGATGACTAATGAAGCCATGTCGTCAACATTTTTACAACTTGCCAAAAATATCTCCGATCTTGCAGATACTAAATCTAAAGATGGAAAGGTTATACGTGTTACTCTAGATACTCGGTCCTACAATATATTTAACCCTTCTCCAGATGCTAAACTGCAGATTTCATTTGTAGTGGTATTTGAACAGACAGACAAGGTTAATTTAAAACAAAAACACAGAGAAGAACTGACTCGCTTAATTGTCCAGTCATTGAAGAAAAATAAAAAATTTCGAAAGTATCTGGATTCTGAGGTCTCAGATCAGATCACCAAAGATCATCCATTGAATGATTCCATAGAGAATGATATCGCAAAAGTAATAATTAAGTGGGATGATAAAAGAGTTGAATACCTGGAAAAGAAAGCAAAAGAAGAAAGAGAGAGGTTAAAAACACTAGCAAAAGAAGAGATGAAGAAACAAGAAAACGTTGTAGAAGAAGGTATTGAAGAATAACATCTCGAGATACTAAATTAAAGCTGGGTTTGAGCCAAATGCGTTCTACCTTGTGTACCATGAATTTCAACAAATTTCGAATTTATTAGAATCTTTGGACATAAATGGTAAGTAGATTGCTGAAAGTAACAGACAGTGAGGTTTTGAAAAAGGGACCTTATTCATCATCTTCAATAATTTCGTAATCCGCATCTTCAACAATTTCAAAATCATATTCATCCTTTTGCTTTCCATCAATTTCTTTATTTACTTGTTTTAATTTCTTATCAATATCCATTTTAGCTTTCTCAAGGGAACTCTTTATTTCATCGAGAGCTTCAGTTTCTGGTTCACCTTTGCGGATTTGTTTTTTACGTTTTTGATTTAACTGATTTCCATATTGGACCTTTTTCTTCTTTTTAACTGATTTTTTGGCTTTAAGGGTTGAATCCATACCTGTCAATTCAATTAATTTAGCTTCATTTTCTGTTCGTTCAACTGATCCCTGTAAAAGAGTTCTGGATTCAGCAGCAGCAAGGCCAAGAGCTGGATGATCCCCAAATGATTTCTTTTTTCCTTCCAAAAAAGGTTTGAAATCTCCATCCCAAGACATCGACATTACGGCTGAAGCATTGGGGTCCGCAATTATTCGTCCAAGTTGGGATTCAACCCCTGCTTCCCATGTATTTAGTTGAGCAAGAAACACTTTTTTAAACTCATCCAATCTTTCTGCACTTAATTTGTCCGAAATCTTAAATCCAAAGAGATCAACTGCAGTTCCCACTCCTTTCATTTCCATAATAGTTATACCAGGTAGGGAAACTAACTGCATTTTTGGAAACTCAACTACCGTGAGAAAATTACCAATTCGAACCGTATTTACCTCGGGGGTCTCATATACTCTTACACCTGCGACTTTTACAATGCTTGAACCGGGTGATTCAATCACGGAAATTCCTGGTAGACAAACTGAGGTCTTACCATCTTCAGTTTCTGTAATTCCGTAATTAGACAATTTAAATTTTGTTAATTGGTGTTTAATATTACCAATCCAGTTTTGCATATTAAAACCAAGAGATTTAATAACAGATTCAATCGTTTGTAGATTTGGCAAACCATACTGGGCAAGGTCAATGGTGTTGAGTTGTTTTGCTGTAAAATTTTGTCTTATATTTTTTAAATTCTTTGCTGGAATTATCGCAGTAGTAATTCCATCTACTGTCTGGGAAATTTTTTCCTTATTTTTTTTCACAATATTCTCTGATTTACCTATAATCATTGTGGTGACCTTTCCCTTGGTCTCTTCAAGTGGAACAATAATCGAACCAGGAGATAATTCAATTGAAGATGTTTTACCTACATCTATTATTGTTTGTGAATCAACAACATGTCCTAATTTTTCATTTATCTGGAGATCCTGAAATACATCTGGAGTATTATTTAAGAAATTTCCGATTTCAGTATTACCAAATGGATTTTCGTTAAATTTCTTTATTGCATCAATACTTGAAAATATTGCGAATACAGTGCCTAAAATGTATAATACACGAAGTAATTCCCATTCATCCCCGGATACTCCGTTGAAAATCATTGTGATAATCAATAATAATAGATTTGATAAGATACTTTCCCGAAAAGCTACAGCTGGGAGCCTTGCAGAGCCAACCACCATTTCTGCGGTAGATACAGTTTTATTCAAATTGGAATAAATCGCATAAACAAATGGTTCAATTAGATAAATCACTATCAATGGCATTTCTGCCCCTTCTGGAATTTGATCATTTGAGATAAGTGCAAATATAACTGCTGCAAGAATTGCACCTCTTAGCGATCCCCTTAGAACGACCATTGGAACTACTAGTATTCCAGCATCTGTCTTATCAATGCTTTCTGAATACCTTGAAGCAAACCAAATAATAAGTAAAACTATAATTAATATTTCTATAAAAGAATTAATCTTCACCTCATTACCGAATAAAGTAAATTCACTTGGACCCTCTTGACCCGAGGTATATGCCCAATTTGCAATAACCGCAACGATTAACCTCCGAAATGAATAAGTGTGTAACATTGTCACAGAAAATTGGTTTCTAAGAAAATCATGTATCAGCGTTAAAACTAAAGAAACTATGGAAATTATCATGGAAAGAGAATAAAGGTATTTATCATTAAACAAGCCGCCCAATAACCAAGTAATCGCTGTTACTGAACCTAATAGTTCAATTTGACTTTGTTCTCTAAAAAATGGAGACATCGACCTAAAGGCTTGATCCACTGAGAAGGTCTGTTCTGGTCTTGACATCGCTCTATGTGAAATTAAAATTGTACATTATTATGTTTTTGTTTAACCTTTAGGTTTAATATTAGTACTCACTATTGTATTCAATCGATTTAATATATTACAAAACCAGTGTTTCTCTTGGGAGATTACGTTTATCAAGACTAAAATCAGATATTTTAATTTTAAATCCATTGAATAACCTGCAGAATTCTTGATTGCTAATTAAGGCAGCAAAGATTCTTCCAACCGAATCAGCTTTCATTATACCACTTCCACTAGCACCTGAGCAGAAATACAAGTTTTCAAGTTTTTCCACTCTTTCAATCACTGGAAATTTGTCCGTAGAATATGCATACATTCCAGCACTGGGATTTTCAATACGGTTTTTCTCTGAAAAAACAGTCGGAAAATAGGATTCTAGGACTGGCAGAATGTTATACAAATAAAAATCAATCTCTCCCCTTGGATCATCAAGAAATTTGTTCTGGAGATTATGTGCTTCGTTACTTATTTGATTTCTGGTCTCAAATCGTCTTCCAATATCATCTGAACAGCCTACCTCAACACAATTAGCAGCTGGAATCGGTTTAAGGAATACTCCTCCAACTGGTAAAATTATAAAGGGAATGGAGTTGATTTCTTGATTAAAATGATTATTTTCTACAAGGCTATTCAAACTACAGATTCTATATAGTTGACGTTTTTTGGGTTTAATAGTGGAATTAATTCCAATCGGATCAAGCAATTGATTGATCCAGGCACCTGTAGTTATGATCAAATTTTTTGTTTGTAATATTGAAATCAAATTTCTATCGTGATTTCGAATCTTAATGGCACCAATTTCTGAATCTCTCCAAATAGTTGGGATATAATCAGGATCGTATGGTTTTCCCTTCTCTTTGAGCAGTATTTCAATTACTTTAGTTTCATACTGACATTTTCCTCCAAGCTTTTTATATGAGTTTTCATATGCTTTAACAAGTAAATCTGGTTCTAAAGCACCACACTGTTTACCCAAAAGACCGTAGGTTATGTTTTCGAATGGCAAACCATATTCATCTGTAATTTCATTAAAAGTTGTCTTCAGCAAGGGAAGAATAGACTCTATTTCGTTTTTAGTAATAATCTTGTATTCTATATTGTTTAAATCCAAGAATTCAATAAAGGATACTAATCTATTATTATCCTCTTCATTAAAATTAATACATTTCTCATTTCGAGCATTATATTGATCATCTGATAATAACCACAAATATCCAAATTCTTGTATACCCAAATCGATTTTATTTTCATTTTCCATAAATTTGTAATAATCGATACTTGACCCACTTAATACTATATTTAGATGGGTATCAAACACATTTCTAAAGCACGCATTTGATTTTGATGTATTACCTTGTCCTACAGTTGAGTATTTATCTATGAGTAAAATTTGAGTCTCAGGATTTTTTTCCTTTAGATACTTGGCCGTAACGGTACCCAGTATTCCTGCTCCTACAACAATATGATCCCAGATGATCTGATCTGGTTTCTTCACGGTTAGTTGAGAAGGAAAAATATATTTAATTCTTATCGCTACAATTTAGGCGATTTAAATATATTATAGAATTATTGAAATAATAGTCACTATCATAGAATTATCAAAAGTAATTTAATTATTTAAAATGATGTTAATTTGTGAAAATTGGATTTCATTGTTCAATTAAAGGAGGAGTCGAAAATGCAGTCAAAACTGCAAATGATATGAATTACACCACATTTCAGATTTTTACCCGATCTTCCCGATCCTGGTCATATAATGACCTTAATCCAAGTAATATTAAAGAATTTAAGAAATTGTGCAAGCAATGGAAATATGATGAAAAGGTAGTGCATATGCCATATTTACCCAATTTTGCTACCAGTAACAATGAACTTCGAGAAAAATCTATTGATTCCCTGAGAACAGAAATTAGAAGATGTGATTTACTAGATATAAATTATTTAGTCCTTCACATTGGATCCCACAAAGGAGAGGGAATTGAAAAGGGGATTGAAAATGTGATTACCCATTTAAATGAGGTAATGCATGAAGAAATGAAAGTTGAAATTTTATTAGAAACCTCTGCTGGTCAAAAAAATTCTGTTGGTAGTAAATTCGAAGAAATCAATCAGATATTGAATAATCTTGTTTCTCCAGCGGGAGTATGCCTTGATACCTGTCACGTTTTTGCCGCAGGATATGATCTTCGAACAGGGATTGATGTGGAAAAAACACTTGATCAGTTCAATGATGTCATTGGTTGGGATAAACTGAAAGTGGTTCACATAAACGATTCAAAAAGTAAATTGGGAGGGGGAAGAGATCGTCATGAACATATCGGAAAGGGAAATATTGGTGAGGAGGGTTTCAGAATAATACTCAATCATAAAATAATAAAGAAACTACCAATCATTTTAGAGACCCCAAATAAGGAAAACTACGGGGATAAGGAAAATTTTCTCAAAGTTAATGAACTTGCTATCAAATTGTGAAACAGATTATTTCTTACTAATTTCGGTGTTTAAATAGAATAGTGAAGAATTAATAACGGATATTGCACCTCAGAAAATTTATCTCGTATTTGCTAATTCTCATTTTAATTCTATTTTTTAATTTCTTGAACTCGATTTATATTTTCCTCAATTTCGTTATCAGGTTATTTCTGGAGATTTATGATGTCCTAATTGATCCAGAACCAATAGAGAAAATTAAGTCTATGCAATTAGATTTCACAATTTTCTTCAGAGATGGTATTAAAATTCTTTTATTAATTCTCTTAATACCAAAACGAGCTACAAAATCCCATATTACCAAACTATTGACTGGAGGTGAGATTGGTATTTTTAAAATTAATAATCATGATTTGTCAGGACTTAATGTTGATTATAACTTTGTGCAAAAGGAACTATCCAGGTGGAAGTCAAAGACAAAAGCAGAGCAACAGGTTGTATTTACTACACAATTTAAATTTTTTGAGGTAATAGTCAAAGAAGTAGCGAATTTTGTAGACAGTGTGATTCGCAGTAGGACCGTAGACACTTGTATTTCTTTATTCGAGCAATATAATTTAGTCTCAACAGAGATTATTTGTGGAATGAGATCTTTCAATAGATACAGGAACTACATATTTCATGACACCGGTTCAAAATTCTCATCTAAGGTGGCTTATAATCACATCAAACAATCACAACAATCGCTAAACACTCTTTTACAATCATTTGTTTCAATTTCTGGATTGCACTGATTTGATCAGTAACCAAATACGATTAATTTATAATAGAAAATTCTCTTAATAAGCGATTAAATTACCAAAAATCTTTTTTCACTAAGTACCAATTCTTCATTGATTTTCGTACGTCTTTCCTGTATTGGTTGATAAGGAATTGTCGTTGAGCATCTTTTTTCGATATTCCCACGCCCCTAGAAATTGAGCATTCAATATTTAATATTCCTTTCAATAAACAAATTATTTTCTTTAACCATTTTTGTTCGATTTTGATTGTTGACAAATTGGTTGATATTCCCGTCGCCATTAAGTATATATCTCAAGGGTACCTCTTAAATATATTATGAGCAAAATTGGGGGATATCGTACAAATTCGTACAAATTAATCCCAGGGTTTATGACAGTTAAACCAATATTATGATTATTTAGATAAAGTTATACAAAT
>CAZRLL010000076.1:5167-15350 GCA_964600735.1 uncultured archaeon | reverse complement strand
CTTACTAGCTACCATGTGGTTTTACGAGGAAACTCAGGTAAGTTTAGAAAAGGGTAGATTAAGGAGAGAACAGGAAAAAGCTGAAGGCAGCTAATCCTAACTAATAATATTTTTTCAATGCTTCTTTTTATCAATATAACCTCGATGTTTTCGTTCTGGATCCTCATATGCTGCATACAAGCCACCCAAAATACTTAAACCTGCAATTACTAAACCCCAAAAAGGTGAGAATATCAGTAGAACTAATCCAAATCCAGATCCAATTACGGCAGCACGTTGACCTTCTCTCTTGTTTTCCTTTATTAATGCTGTTCGACGTTTTTCTGTTAATACTGGATACTTTTTCCTTTTTCCCTCAATAAGTCCATCTTCATCAAATTTTGGCCTTTTATCATAATATTTTATAGTATTTGCATCTGAAATTTGTGATTTTGCTAATGCAATAATTGAGTTACAATTAGTACATTCTTTACCAAAATATCGGGAATTTTTACCTACTAAACCCAACGAAACAATGGAATATTTATCTTGAATTTGAATCACTTGTATTTGATTTTTTTTATTACAAATCTTACAAATTTGCTTACTAAAAATACCACTCCATCCACAGGCATGTTGTTTAATCATGATCTAATATCTAATTCAGATATATGATTACTATTTAATATTTTTATTCAATGTATTGCATTTTTATTCTTAATAAAATATATGCTTTAGAAGATGATTTCAGTTTATCATGATATGGGAGATCAACATGGATATAGTAAAGTTATCCTCTCACGTGGAAATCTTAGAACAGTTAGTCTAGGGATCGGAATCCCCATAGGTTCAACTGAAGAAAAAATTCCAGGTATAGGCTCTGTACTCTTAAACCATTTACAAAGGAATACAACAAAAAAGACCGATGATCAATACGCAGATTATATAGATAATTTGGGGATTACAACATTTGGATCTGCAGGCAGAACAAATCTTTCACTAGGAGTAACTTGTCCACCCCAAAATTTGAAAAAAGCATTGGATTTATTAAACGAGATGTTATTTGAGTATGAATTCAAAGAAGACTCAATTCAACAAATCACACAAAGGCAGGTAGGCAGTATTCAACAAATAAAAAGCACTCCAGAATCAATTTTAACAGATTTCACAAGATGGACTGCAGCCTATAAAGACGATAAAATTGTAAAACATCCATTAGGAACTCCAGATGCACTAAAGGAAATTAATGTAGAAGATCTAAATCA
Source organism: uncultured archaeon (assembly GCA_964600735.1). GTDB lineage: Archaea > Asgardarchaeota > Heimdallarchaeia > Heimdallarchaeales > Kariarchaeaceae > LC-2. The sequence continues at coordinate 14,106 of CAZRLL010000076.1, read as the reverse complement.
TTGGCATCAAGAGATCCTATCTTACAAACCTCATTTTGCTGCAGTGGGGATAGACATTTCAGAGGAAAAAATGAATAATTTAGGATTAGACAGCTTTTTAAATCAATTTGGTTCAAAAGTCCCTTCAATCTCTCCCATCACAGCTTCAAAGCAGCAACTAAGAATTCAGATTGACCAGCCACCGATGGAATCAGCAAATGCATATATAGGTGTGAATTTAAGGGGCGTAGACCCGAGGAAATCAAATATGGAAGACGATCTTTTCATCTCTGTTTTAAGTGGTGGTTCATCTTCCAGATTATTTACTGAAATTCGGGAAAAACGGAATTTATCATATGCTCCACGGGTTATGCCATCAAGATTTTTCAATGGTTCATTTATGACTGCAATGATGGATGTGAGACCAGACAGATCAATAGAAGCCCTTGAAACTACTTTGAATACTTTACATGATACGTTAGTAAAACCAATACCGCAGGACGAATTAGATCGTGCAATAAAAAGTGCTTTAAAAATTGCAGTTTTTGTTGCGGATTCATCATATTCCTATGTTTCCTTTTTATTATCACGAATGATGACTGGGAAGGAATATAATCTTGACACTTTGAAGGAAAAAATTATGCGGATAAGTACAGAAGATTGGCAGGATAGAGTTTTAACAAATTGGACAAAAGAAAATTTAAGCCTCGCAGTCTCAGGAGAAGCTGGAGATGTTGCAGATAAATGGCTTGAAAAAGTTGAAATGGTGATATAAGATGGATAAGAATTTTAAAACTAGAAAATTAAATAATGGTGTCCCAGTATTGATGGCTACCTATCCTGATGGAGAAACTGCGACTATCGGAATTTCATACAACGTGGGAGGAAGAAATGAGTGGAAAAGGGGAAACGAATATGATGGTATTAGTCATTTCTTGGAACACCAGTTCTTCAAAGGGTCGCCACCGTTGACGCCCCAAAAAGTTAATGAAGCTTTGGATGATCTTGGTGGTCTGGATAATGCAGGAACCACAAATGAAATCACATTTTATTATGCTAAAACGTTAAGATCTGAAGTATTTAATGCGATCGATTTGTTCGATAAGTTATTAATTTTTGGGGAGATATCACAGGAAGAGTTTGATAAGGAAGCTTTTGTTGTAAAACAGGAATTTCGAAGATTAGAAGATAACCCACCATTTCTGCTGTACAAAAGTTTGAAATCGGAGTTATTTAAAGGTACAAGCTTGGAAATGGACGTTATAGGCAATATAGATTCCCTGTCAAAAGTTTCATTACGTCAAATGGAAGAATATCGAAATGAACATTATGGATTGGAAAATGCAATAATATTAGTAATTGGTAATTATGATAAGGAGAAGGTATACGATAAATTAAACGAGACATTTGGCCAGAGGAAAGTCAAATCAGATAAACCAAGATATCAATTAACGGAATACCAAACTCCCACGAATTCAAAATTACGAGTGAAAATTATAGAAAAAGATACTCCGCTTGTTTTTTACGGCCTAGCGATCAAGACTCCAGGAGGAAAATCAGAATACAGGGCAGCACTTGACATTTTAACATCATATATAACACTTGGAAAATCTAGCTTGCTACAAAAGCAACTTGTAAGATCTGGAGTCTGTGCATTCGCCTTTTCTTTTACAGAATTGCATGAAGATATTGGGAATTTAATCCTGGTTGCTGGAGCTCCCCAAGCCACGTATCCACAAGCCCACCAAGCAACTATGAAGATGCTTCATGATGCACTTACAATGGAAATAACTCCTGAATTATTGAAAAATATTTGTAATAGAATTGAGTATGACATGAGAGCAAACTTAGAAGAACCAATGGGCATGCTATATGAGCAAGCAATTGGTTACTGGCAAAGAGGTAGGTTCATCTCGATGGAGGAAATGCTTGATGAAATAAGATCTGTGACAATTGAAAAATATAATGAGGTTCGAAACATGGTTTTGAATAATTTATCTGGAGTCTATAGCATAATTGGCAAAATGGGAGATTTTAAACCCGATTTTCCTGAAGGAACCTGGGAAGGAGAATTTACATTAGATTAACATAAAAAATTCAATTTCTATTGGCTTCGAACTATAAAATAATTCAAAAATTTTTTTTAATATTGGATATCAGTTTTTATTGTTGTCGTTACTGATCAGCAATGCTTACACCAGTTAGATCTGATTGTACAAGCTCTAGTTCATTTGTTATGTAGTTAACTGCATCATTCAAGTCATCAATATAGGTTTGAAAACCTGCGATAAAAACGAACGGATTATTCTGAATAAATGTTATAGTATCATCGATCTTTGTCAAGCCTTGTGGTCCTTGAATATTATTTATATGGACAGAGATACTTTCTAATGACGCCTTTGAGTTATCCATCTGTGTCATATTTTGAATCAAAGAAAAGTTCCCGATGGCATTTCCGATATGATCGTTTGCGATTTCAAGAGTGTTATTAGTTTCAGTGATATTAGCAATCACATTATTTGCTTCATAAATAACGTCACCCGATATGTTAGCCGCTGCTGCAATTTCTATATCCCCAATATCGGTTTTTATATTATTAATTAACCCATCCACCACTTGAAGCTCTTTAGAGGTTCGCATCAGTGATTGAAATCCAAGTGCAAGGTAAAGAAAATTGGCACCATCAGTCGCTAGATCAAATTCTTCAAATAAAGTAACAAATTCAGTGGCTCCATCACTCATTAATCCGTAATATGTTTCATTAGCCGCATTTAAGCTCATATTACCTATCATTGATGAAACATTTTCACCATGTAACTTCATCAAAGTAGCATTAACTATAACATCATCCAGATTAGCAATAGCTTCATCATATTCCCCTGGGGTAACTGTAGTAAAATTCTTTCCTGGAGCAGTTAAAATTGACATAGTATCATTCATCCCTTGTAACGCAGGAGCTGCGACAATTCCAAATTCACCAACTCCAATGGCAATATTTCCTGCATCTTTGATGAAACGGAATGCTCCTTGGATGTCATCCCTAAGATCTTGGATATCAGATGATGTTCCGACGTCAGTTTTATCAAATTCTGCAAATTCTGGTAAATCAAACGTATCGACAACAATTGTTAGATTTCCTACTAATTGTTGGAATAACGCCGATGTGCCTTCAAAGCTGGTAGATCCCCCAATTTTTTCACCAACCAGTGACATACTTAGTGCCCCTCTCATTAAATGAATAAACGGAGCCTCATGAGACCCATCGGTAGGTTCAGTAATAAGAATTTCAAATACATTCAACGTAGCATCGAATAAATTAACAGCACCGTCGATCATATCCAAATCTTCTGAAGTATCTCCCAATCCTTGATCGCTAAGTGCTTGATTTAGAGCATCTTTATCCAATGAGCTCATCCTTTGTAATGCAGATCTTATCTCTGGAAATGCGTCTGTTAAATGAGCAAACCCAATTTTCATCTCTTCAATCCCTTCCTCAAATTCCGCTAATTTGGCATCTGTTAATTCTGTTAAAAATAACCCAGTTGAATTAGTACCTTCATTCAAAACAGTCATTGAGGTATCAATACCACCAGTGATTGCACTAACCCCTTTGAACATGGGAACCGCAGCTTGAACTAGATCCACTGCTGCGTTTACAATTATTAATCCATTATCTACAATTACTTTGAAATCTGGGGCTGCAGTACCAAGTAGTTCAAATAACTGCATAGTTTCAAGCCCGTCAAGCATTTGTGCTCCCTGATCAAACCATATTGATGCTTCGTTAAAAAACACATCAGCACCGTCAAGGTCACCATCACTAACCAACTCCATTCCCTTCGACATATTAAGCGCTCCGGTACCGAATGCCAAACCAAAATGAGCTACACCCGAGGTTATAACAATAATATAAGGAAGAATAATCACTCCCAACATGAAAAATATCATTGAAAAGGTAAATGTGAAAATAGTTAAAATCCCAGGCTTATGTGTGAAGACTTTAATTAAACCAGATATCCCCAATGAGGCTAAAGTTCCTACAAACATTGCGATAACCAAATCTAACACAAAACCATACTGAGAGTACGCTAAAAGGTCATCAAGGTCTGATGTATCAGTATTTAATGCATTTAGTGCATCGCTAATCTCCTCTAAAATGGGGATCAATGTCACAAAAGGAGCCATGAGTCCTGAGAATGTATCTGGCAGAAAAAATGGGAATACAAAACTAGCAATAATTACAACTGGTGTTCCTACAAAAAACATTTTCAAAGTACTCTTAGTTATTAATGCAACGACTAATAGAACAAGAAGCCCGAAAAGATATGCAAGGTAACGATGAACTAAATTTAACTGTGGATCCATTGTTGCAGCAACAATTAATTCCAGTACCAAAGTTACGAGAATCCCAATTCCTATTCCTTTCCATACACTTCCTTTCTTTTTCGAATCGATTTCCTCGAAAGGAGCAATAACACCCGGTTCATAATCTTCATCAGACATTTTATTATTATCTTATATGCACATACATCTTAAAAATGTGATCAATCAAGAGGGGAGAATCAGCTAGAGTTTGTTTAGATTATAAAATTAATTCAATATTCTGAAAGTAGAAATTCTATTTTCCAGAATTTAAAAATTTGTTTAATCGGTTGGCAAATGCTGGCTTGAGGGTTGATTCTTTAATACAATCGAATTCATCATTTAATTGGTCTCTTAGAATTTGTACCAGAGTTTTATTGATTAGTTTTTTTGTGTTGGACACAACCACACGATCCATCTCAGCATATTCAGCTGCAATTTTTTTTGCTTCGTCAATTAATTTAGCCTCTTCGAATATTGCATCAATTGCACCTTTATCTAGCAGTTGATCTGCAGAAAATATTTTTCCCATAGAAATTCCTCTTAAACTCATTGATTGGCCAAATCTTAAAGGAAATAGTAATGAAGAACCTGAATCTGGTGTAAGACCAATTTTCCCAAAGGCCATGCCAAATTTTGCCTTGCTTGTTGATAATCTGTGATCACAAGCCATCGCTAAAGATAGCCCTCCACCTGCCGCGCTTCCATTTATCGCAGCGATAATTGGAAGGTTGTGGTCAGTTATTTGTAGTATGATTTTGTGAATTATCGGTACAATTTTATCAATAAATGCAGATGGTGTATTTTTATCCAGATTTTCTTTCATCTGATATATATCTCCGCCTACAGAGAACAGCTTTCCATGACCAGTGATTATAATTGAATGAATCGTTGGATCATTCTCAGTATTCGATAACCAATGGGACAAACCTTCTAATAATTCAATATGAAAACTGTTGCCTGGGGGATGGTCTAACTCTAGAATCAAAGTTTTTGCATCATTAGACTTCGTAGCTATGATTTTTTTCATTATCCGTGTATGTGTTTATTATTTATAATTAATTGTGGATGAAATCTGAATTTTCATAAGTTGTATTAATATATTTTTAATGAATTTTTAATCAGAACAAATTCAAAATATTTGGAAAGTCTGTTAATATCGTATGAGTGCTAATTTAAAACAAGTAGGATTTCATATAATTTATTCTGAATAATTAGATCATAATTTGAAGTTCTCTTATAGAAATTAAAATTAAATTAGAGATAAGTTCTAAAATACAACCTCCTACTCATAAAATGTAATTGATGAATTATAATTCCCTTCATTGCGTTATGGAAGATGTAGACAAAACAATTGGTGATGTAAGTATCTTGGAGGGAATTAGCTTTGAACTTAAAAAGGGAACGATAACAGCTCTTCTTGGGCCAAATGGTGCTGGTAAAACTACGACAATTAGAATTATTTTGGGCTTATTAAAACCAACCAATGGAAAAGTAACTGTATTGGGAAATTCTAATAATAATCTAAAAAAAAATAGGGGTAGAATAGGTTTACTTCCCCAAATAAATTCAGGCTATAATAGTTTAACTGGTATGCAGAATATTACTTTCATCATGGAACTTTATGGTAAGAATTCCTTAGATTACGAGCAAGAATTAGCTCTATTACTCGATCGGTTAGATTTGAAAAAAATTGTTGATAAACCTTGGTCTGTTCTATCAGGAGGAGAAAAAAGAGCTTTAGCATTTATAAGAGCCATTCTTAGTGCTGAAGAATTACTTCTGCTCGATGAACCCACGACTGGACTGGATCTCGCTCGAGCTGCTATTATCAGAAAAATAATTCAGGAACAGGTTGAGAAAGGAAAAACTGTATTGATGTCAAGCCATGTACTGACCGATCTAGAAGAATTAGCAAAGAAAATTGTTATTATTAAAAATGGAAGAATTACAAAATCTGGAACTCCAGAAGAAATACAGAATCACTTTGCAAAAGGGGGAACTTTAGAAGAAGCAATTGTTGCTTCTTTCCTAAATAACCAGGTGGACAACTAATTGCAATTGAAGACATTATTAAAAAAAGAAATACTTTCTCTATTTCGGCAAAAAGCTATAGTTGCGACACTATTAATTCCATTATTTTTTATTGCTAGTTTTGGTCTATTACCTACCTTGTTGGGAGTAGAAGGACCATTTAAGGTATCATATTTTAATGAAGATGAAGGGATTGACGGATTGAATTTAGGTGAATCAATAATTGATGAAATGGGTGTAATTTTTGAGGAATCTGATAACATCGAAATAGTTGAAGTAAATTCGCATGAGGAATTCATGAAAAAGAGTAATGGGTTTTGGTTACCGTTAAATTTCACTTATTTAGCTAATTTAACTAATAATGCAACATATTATTTAAAAATGTCAGATACTAACATAAGAGCAAATTCTATTATGAATGGTATAAAATTGTTGATCGAAACGGTTGTTAACGAGGAATTATTATATCCACAGATCCCTCCGAATGTCGAACCAGAAAGATTATATGAAGATTCTGATTTATATGGAAGTGAGGAGAGGAAACGTCGCTCTGATATCGCATTTTCTTTAGCATATTTAGCATTTTTAATTCTTATACTAGCCAGTTCATCAATGAGGATCGCCAGTTTTTCTGCTGAAAAACATGCGGGAATGATGGAGATTCTAATGTCTTCAGTTCGTTACAGACGTGATTTAATATTATCCAAATTAATCACTGGTGTAATTTACGGATTACTTTCAGTTTTAAGTTACATGATAGGAATAATAGTTGTGTTTGTCTTTGAAAATGAGGAAGCCACAGAAGGTACTGAATTTACGGCATTAGTTCTACCAGAAGATGCAGTCACTTTCACCAACGTTATGATAATAATTATACTATTCACAATTTTAACGTTCTTATCCATGCAAATAATTTTGGCCTCACAGCTAGCCTTGGGTAAGGAAGCAGGGGATAGAGCAGGTTCAATGATAAATATGGCATTAGCTTTTATTTTCTATTTTGGATCAGTTGGTAATCCATTGAACGAATCAACGATTCAAGTTGTAAATCCATTTTTCTGGCCCTTTAAAGTTGCTTTAAACCTGATTTTCAGGGATTCTTTTGGAAGTACCTTAATTTATTGTATTTTAATGTTTCTTTTTTCAGTGTTATTACTAACTATCAAAATCATGGCAATCGAACGTGAGAAAACATTATATGAATAGAGGAAAATTTCCAATATTATTTTGATTTGATTATTGAAATTATTGCATCAGTTATTCCTTCCATGCCCAAAGCTGCTTCTGAAATACCTGCCTCAACAACTGCCTTATTCATTCCATAGATGGTTGAATCCTCTTCATTCAATGCAATTACTTTTCCACCATTATTCTTTACAAATCGTGAACCATCTCGACCATCAATTCCCATTCCTGTGAGTATAACACAAATCACATTTTTTCCATAAATTGGAACCGCAGAGTATAACAAAACATCAACAGAAGGCTTAACATAATTAATAGCAGGCCCATTGGTGTGGATTAAACGAACTCTTCCAGTTTTTAATTGGTCAAGCTCTGTATGAATTCCCCCAGGGGCGATATAAATATGTCCAGATCGAAGAAGTTCGCCCTTCTGGGCAAGTTTAATATTCATTTGTAATTTTTGTTTCATTCGATCCGCGAATATCTGCGCAAAACCCTTGGGAAGATGCTGTACAACGATAACTGGTGGGAAAGTTGGTGGGAACTGGCTTAAAATATAATTCAGCATTTTAGGACCTCCAGTACTGGCCCCAATAATGATTACTTTCTGAAAAACCATTTTTCGGATTTGTTTTTTCTTAGTCGATAATTTTGGTTGATTTATTCTTAATCGTTTGCGTAAGCTTTCTTGAAGTTTAATTTTTTTCTGTAATTTTTTATTTAGTATGCTAATTCGTTTCTCATATTTATTTAAATCAAGTTCAAAAAGGATTTTGGTCCGCTTTATCAATTCTTGAGGAAATTCAAAATGTCCACGATCCAGTTTCATTTGTACTGTATCGACTATTCCATAATCCAACGCTTCTGGTCTATCAATTATCATTTGTTGATCTTCATTACCAATTATTAGTATCGGAGTGGGTTGTTGTAGCATAATTTTAGATACTAAGACAAATATTGTCATATCTTTTAATTTATCTCCGAGAATAACTACATCAGGTTTGATTTTTTTCAGATCTTCAAGAAGATTTATTCCTTCATTGTACTCAGCAACTATTTGGGTGTTCCGAGTTTTCTGAAATAGATTGGAAAGTGCATATCTTTTAGTAAGATAACTTTCCGCAATGACAATCCTAATCTTCAATTAGAATATGATTCACCATTAACAGGATAAAAATAGTATTATTTAATAACAGTTTTTTTTTCTTTTATTTTGAAAATTACTTTAATTATTGATGTGTCCATCTCCATTATACAAATTGCCGATTCCCTATCATTTAGTTTTAATTAATCTCCTAATTTTCGAATAACAATGTTTGAGAAAATTACTCCACCATCAGACGGGGAAAAGGTTACAATGGTTGAAGGTACCCTGAGAG
>CAZRLL010000076.1:0-5157 GCA_964600735.1 uncultured archaeon | reverse complement strand
TACCAGATAATCCGATCATTCCTTATATAGCTGGCGATGGGATTGGACCAGATATACTTAATGCAACTATACCCACAATAGATGCTGCTGTGGAAAAGGCATATGGTGGCAAAAGAAGATTGACTTGGTTTAAAATATATGCCGGAGATGAGGCGAGAGAATACTACCATCCCGGTCTTTCGGATGAAGCTTTAGTCCAATTACCAATTGAAGAACAACGCAATGTTTACTTACCCCAAGATACGCTAAAAGCAATTCAAGAATATCTCATCTCTCTCAAGGGCCCTCTGACGACGCCTATTGGAAAAGGATTCCGTAGTCTAAACGTTGGAATACGTCAAAAACTCGATTTGTATGCATGTGTACGCCCTGTAAAATATTTTGATGGAGTTCCAACAAGGACAACGCATCCGGAGGAAGTGGACATGGTCATTTTCAGGGAGAACAGTGAGGATGTTTACTCAGGAATTGAATTCAGGAAGGGCGAACCTGATCAGAAAAAGGTTTATGATCTTTTGAAGTCATTAGGTCACCATTTGCGAGAGGATTCTGGCATTGGCATAAAACCAATCTCTGAAACTGGATCCAAAAGGTTGGTTAGATCTGCTATAAAATATGCTATTGATAAAAACCTACCAGATGTCACTTTAGTTCATAAGGGAAATATAATGAAATATACAGAAGGAGCTTTTAAGGATTGGGGATACGAGGTGGCCACCCAAGAATTCAGACAATATATAGTCACCGAGGATGAACTCTGGGATAAATATGAAGGTAAGATTCCTGAGGGTAAGATATTAGTAAAAGATAGAATAGCAGATATAATTTTTCAACACATATTACTACGTTCTTCTGAATTTTCAGTCTTAGCCACTATGAATCTAAATGGTGATTACATCTCGGATGCAGCTGCAGCTCTTGTTGGTGGCTTAGGTATGGCTCCAGGGGCGAATATAAATTATGATACCGGAGTTATTGTAGCGGAGGCTACTCATGGTACAGCACCGAAATATACTGGGTTGGATAAAGTCAATCCCAGCTCGGTTCTACTTTCTGCCGCAATAATGTTGGACTACATGGGATGGCATGAAGCCGCAGAGTTTATTCAAAAGGGAATTCAAGGTGCCATAAAAAATAAGGAAGTTACATACGACCTAGCCAGACAAATGGATAATGTAAATCCTATCAAATGCAGTGAATTCGGTAAGGCTATTGTAAGACATATGTAGTAAATATCCTGCAATTCAGTTTAGAATTGAGCATCAATAAGTTCTGATCAATTACACTATTATTTGGATTAGTGTTTTAAGATATTTTTTTGAAATTAAATTCAGATACTAATAGAATAAGTAATTAACATTCGGATTTCAATATATTTGAATGAATTTGGAAGAAAGGTATAATCGATACCTTTTCAAAATAAACCATTCACGTACCAGAATAGATAATATTAAAGAATGGCAAGGGAATTTATCAGATCTTGATCTAAAGACATTGCTAGCTATTTATAAGGCAGCCCAAGAATTAATCGAATCTATTATAGATATCGTTGCTATGATGGTGAAAGATTTGAAAATGGGTGTGTCTGATGATTATACCAATATTGAGCAGTTATATATGAAAAAAATTATTTCTGTGGAAGATAAGGAATTAATAAAAGAAGCTAATGGGTTGAGGAATCGAATAATTCATAATTATAATACTTTTATTGATAAAATTGCATATATTCGATTAATAGAGATTTTACCCCATCTTGAGGATTTCATTATGGTGCTTGAAAAATGGATAGAAAACTACTTCAAACAATAAAAAAAGAATTTTCGAATTTATTTGAAAATACACCTGAATTATTGGGAATTATATTATTTGGATCGCAAGTTCAAGGAGATGTATCAGAACAGAGTGATGTTGACATTTGTCTAGTATTACCTGATTTTCGAAATGGCAAAAGGATATTATCGAAATTTCTAAAAGAATTTGGAGATAAATACGATGTTTGGTTATGGGACGAGCTACCTATTCACATACTATCTGAAATTATTGATAATTATACTATAGTCATATCGAAAGATGAGCATCTAATGAAAGAATATTTTTATCCGTTTAGAAAGAAAATTGAAGAGTTTAGGCATCGATTAAAGGTTGCATATGGTAAATTATGATAATGAGAGAAAGTCAACTTTTTTCACTCATAAATATTTCAATTGTTATCGAGTGTATGGATATTTAATTTATAAAATAAAGATCTTCACAATGACATTAATCAAATGACATTTTAATGCATGTTCACCAATGCATATTGATTCGGATTAATTTCCTTATTAAAAAAAATTTATAAGATGGCTTTTTTCAGTCACATCAATATGAATGGGGTAAAAGTCCTCCTTAGTTTATTATTTCTAATAATATTATTAATACAGCCTATCACGATTACCGCGGATGAAGATATCACATATGCTAGGCCCACGAAAAGAGTCGATAGTGGCACTTTTGATGCTCAGTTAGGCAATGATGTATATTTCCAAGGAACCAGAGCAATCAGTTTTGTCCAACCCAAGATTTGGGCTAAGGACGAATTTGATATCTATTCCACACTCGATAACTCGAGATTCTTGGAAGATAATGTACGAACAAATGAACAGCCGTCGTTATCAAACTATGATGGATTCAGGTATAATGAATACCAGGGCCAAAGTGGTCTGGTACAGGCTCATAACTTGACAAACAATCCTTTAGTTGTCAACTATCGGTCTGAATACTATGACTTGGTTGGCGATGATGATTCAACCCTTGGTCTGAGTGCAGGCAATCATATAGAAAATGTAGTACTAGATAATGGCAAATATTATGGATTCACCTTTAATGGTTCAAGCGGAGTACCTGTTGCCTTGATAATTATAATGGAAACTGCTCAATCAGTTGATTTAACTATTATCGATCCATCTAATGCGGTATTTACCAAAAGCTATGTGTATTTCTCAACAAGAAGAACGGAAATATTACCCATAGTACCAATTGCTAATGGTACACATACAGTTCTTTTATACCCTAGAGGGGACACCGTTCTCTCTAGTCTAGAATTACTGGAAAATGTTAAGATTGAGGAAACGTCTGATATAGGATCAGGGACTATAAAATCTGATGAATCAACGGTAAAATTCCTAAGGTATTCCCAGAATCAAGAACCAATTCTTGGTTTAAATTCTCTTGATGGATTTAAAGTAAATGAATTCAGGTCAAGAATCCAAATCAATTATGGATCAACCGGTGTGGTGCGTGTGTTCAATAAACATATGGAAAATATATTTGGTGCATCGAGTTCTACATTTAACACAGATGAGGATATAATCATTGCGATTACTGCAGAGGTTCCTTATCTTTCAGATCCATCAAAGAAAAATGTGGAACACCTTGATTTACCAAAGGGAGTAAAATTAGATTATTATTTCTGGATCACACAATTCGATATCCCCAATTTACCACTTAATACTGATTTTACAACCATTCCCCAGGAATTTTCAAGTAGTTTCAATTACTATTTTTATTCCACAAATTCGGGTAGTTTGGATCTTGATCAGTCAGCTGAAGTTTTGATGGCTTATAATACGACAGGTACTGAAACCGCATTCTTTATGGATCCAACAGGTATGAATTCGATAAGTTTTGCTTATTACCAAATTGATTTGTTGAATGATCCCACAGGTAGTATTGGTTTGTTAGATGGAGATTATATTGTTCAAATTCCGCGACTCGAAAGCATGAGATTCACTACATTTCCATTTCAATCTGTAAACACCTGGAATGTAAATTCACAGTTGAATTCACCAAATTTTTACTTCTTACCTACAAGTACATTTTCCGCGGATATGTTCAATATCTCACTAAATAGCATGCATAATGCATCTGTGGATTTTAGATTTGATTATTATGATAGTCAGGGAGATTGGAAGGCCTCTGATACGGCAACATTTAAGCATATCGCCAATAGCACCAATCCATTCTATGACGTGGCAAATATTTCATTGGAATGGCCAAATAACATGTACAATTTAGATGGAATGTATTTAAGAGTAAGTCAAACTGGAAATCAGGTGTATAATTCAACGCTATCGAGCCCTACAATCATCAATACGGACGACCCCAATCTGGTAACATCTATTACAATAGAACGAGGCGATCTTGTCAATTACTTTCAAGAAACCCTCCGAACTGATGAATATTCCAGAGATACACTTAACTTAGCTTCAGGTGGCTCATATAGCAGAAAAGTAAACAGTGACAATAATACTGTTAATTACTGGCTGGATTTGAATCTCGATCCAGGTGCATACCTAATCTCCATTACAGCACTTAATAGGTCAATCGATGATATTGATTTGCATCTGGACTCAAAAAGTCATTTTTCAGATTTCAGGAATTTCAATACAAACATCAACGAGACATTAATCTGGGAATTTGGTTTAACTGAAGCCACTCATTTCGGCATGTTTGTAGATTTAGGGGGTTCATTAGGAATTAATGGTACTTTTTCCATTAATGTTAATACAGCAGCTCCAGTTCAATTTCCCAACCTAAATCTCGGTAGCCTAGGAATTGGTCCAGATCAAAAAACAAAGAAAGATGATGACGTACTTCCTTTCAATTCTGCTATCTTCTTCATTGTAATACCAATAATTGCCTTAATCTACCGGAAGAAATTAAAGAAAAATTGGATTCAAAATTAATATTCTTCAACTTAAAATCAAAAATAATAAGCAATTCTTAATTACGTTAAAGTGTATTATTAATTGATTTTATGTCATTATCCATTACTGATATTAACCATCAACTGGAAGAATTTCAAAAGGATATTTTGGAGCAAGTTGTTGAGAATTTTACTACAGCAAAGAAAAAACAATTCTGGACAGTAGTAGGTAGAATCAAACGAATGCCTGAATCAGATAATGAAACAATAGAAAAAGCAGCTTGGATTAGAGAGACACTTCATGAATATAGATTTGGTGAATCAGTACCCCTGAATTATTTTATGCTTCCCTTGATGATTTCCGCCATACTACTGGTGATTGGAAATCTGATCTACTATAATGACGATAATATGTTATATGAAGCTGGAATGATCACATATATTGCCTATGTAGTGATTTTTATCATATATTT
>CAZRLL010000075.1:0-15387 GCA_964600735.1 uncultured archaeon | reverse complement strand
TAATTATTGAAGCACCAGCTCAATTAGGTGCTGAAGATTTTTATGAATTTGGTTTGGATGGTAAAGTTCCTGTGTGCATGTTTTGGCTATATGGTAAAAACCAAGAAAAAGGTTTAACTGCACCGAATCATTCAAATTATTTTGATTTTGATGAGAAAGCATTAACAATTGGTACAACCATATTAACTAGTACGGTAATCAAATTTCTAAGTGATTAAAACAATTAATCTAACGGGCCAACGATATTTCGGGATTGGAATCTTCCCTGTGAGCGTAATTTAAGACGATATAACCTTTAGATTCAAGATTTTTTACGGTGTCCAATATTTTCGCGGGACTCGAACCAAGTTGCATGGACAACATTCTGAGCAGTATTCGTGGTCTATCTTTAAGAATATCTGCAATTCTTTTTGCTAATCTATCTTTATTAAGAAAATCATCAATCGTACCGGGGAATCCTCTGGTGTGCACTGCTAGCTGACTCTTAGTTGGAAGGACTGATTTATGTATAGGAGTTGGTTTTAATACAACTTTTTCTCTTTTCAATGGAGTTACTTGTGAAGGTTTTGCGACTTCTTTCCCATCCTGTGGTATTGTAGTTAGGTCATCGAATTTATTTTGAAATTCTTCAAGCGTACTTTTCAATTTATTAATTTTTTCAGTTGCCATGTCAAATTCCTTTGTCTGAACATCAAATCGCTCTTCTGTATCGGTTAAATGGTACAATTTTTCTTTATATCCAGCAATTTCTTTTTCATACTGTATTTTTTCATTCTGCTTACCTATTTGTTGGGATTTAAGAGTCTTTTCTATAATTTCATTTTTGATGTTCAATTCATTTTCAAGATTTTGACTACGCTCCTTTAAAGAGTGAACCTCCTTCAAAAACGACGACTTCTCTGCATTTATCTTATCAATTTCAGACCGCATTGAGGTAAAATGTTTTTTATCTTTCTCAAAATCTTTAATCTTATCTTCTAATAGTAAAATTTTCTTCTCATTTTCATTTTTTTGGATATTGAGTCTTTCATTTGTAGAACTCAATTTTACTATCTCATTTTTATTAGTCGATTTAATTTCTCTCATTTCTTCCAATTCATCTTTAGAAACTGGATCATGTTCTTCAAGAATAGAGTTTAATTGATTTTCTAATTCGTTTTTCTGACTTGTTTCATCAATCAGGCTTACTCTGACACCGTCATACAATATTCGTATCTTTTCTAATTCAGTTTTTGTTGTCTCTAATTCTTTTTTCTGACTTGTTCCATCAGAAAGACTTCCTTTGACACCGTCATACAATATTCGAATCTTTTCTAATTCAGCTTTTGTCGATTCTAATTCTTTTTTCTGACTTGTTACATCAGAAAGACTTCCTTTGACACCGTCATACAATATTCGAATCTTTTCTAATTCAGTTTTTGTCGTCTCTAATTCTTCAGTCGTGTTTTGTAACATAGTACTTGGTAATGTTTTAGTTTCATCTGATGCGCTTTCTGCTGATTCAATTTCGAACTTATATGACCACATCTGCTGTTTTAATTCAATATTTTCGGCATTTAATTTTTCGAGTTTCCTATCAAGATTATTTTTTACTTTGGATGCTTCTAATTGAAGTTTACGTAATTTAACCTTATCTGATAAATTTTCTTTCTTTTGTTTGTAAACAAATGCTAGGTCATCATCACCTTTTATACGATGAATTTCCTCGATATTCCTTAAGGTTGTAGCTTCAGCGTCATAATACTCAATTTCTCTGAACAATCCACCAGCTTGTTCAAAATATGTCAGACCTAAATCCAAATTATTTTGTAATTTATAAATAGAAGCGATATTGAAGTTTAGAAGTCCCATTTCTTTTCGAAAATTAAGTTTTTTGCAAATATTCAGACTTTGTTTGTAATAATCTAAAGCTAGATCTAATTCTCCCTGTTTATTATGAATTAAACCCATTGTTTGTGCCATATCTGCTCTTACATCTTCAGATTGCTCTTTTTCATTATCAGACATTTTATCGAAGATTCTTTTTAAATCCTCGATAATTAGTTTTGCCTTATTAATATCACCAAACATCACGTGTGCGTTAACCTGTACAACTTTAGCTTTTGCAAACAAAATTATATCTTCTTTTAACCTTGGATGAGTAATTGATTGTTCCAAAATACCTAATGCTTCCTCTGAATCACCCACTTCAAGTAAAATTTTTGCTTTAACAACATCACGGTTCAATTTCTGAGAAATTTCCAAGTCTGAAAGCTTATCCATTTCTTGGATTGTCTGGAGAGCTAAATCTGTCCGCCCAAGATGTATAGAATCATTTAGCAATTTTAAGCCATCAAAATAATTAATTGAAGATTTCATCTAGCTTATTTACAATTATAATCCAAAATTGATTAACCTTTGCAATTGAATATCATTTCTTGTGAAAATTAATGTAAATTTATTGTTTTAGTTGGTAAACTTAATTTTTTTTAATGGGTAAATTGAAAGAACAAGCATAATAACTGTTAACTGAAGGGATATTAATATACTGATGCTTAGCAATTCTGCAATATATGTTATCAAAAATCCTCCTAAAGCAAATTGACCTAAATTGCTTATACCAGTATATGTAGCGAATGCTGTCGATTCAAATGACCGTAAAGATGCTTCTTGAATAATTTTTAGTTGATACGCTTCGAAAGCTCCAGCAAACGAGCCGATGATAAAGAGGATTATGAATTGAATAGTTATAATATCTATGAACAGCAGTAGACTTGAGATTATTGTTATTGTGTAAGAAATTATCAACAGCCTAACTTTAAAAATTGTCTCACCTCTATCAAAAATGACTCCATTAATAATGGCTCCAAAAAATGAGCCAACAGCATATGTAAATGCTGCATATCCTATTATTTCAATCTCATAATTAAATTCCTTATCAAGTATTATGGGTAATAATGTTACTAATGCTAGACTCATACCGCTTAGAAGGAAGAAAATAAGGTAAAACTTACTATTTTTTCGAAATAAAATTGTTTTGAAGGAGTTAATAATTTGAACTAGTTTTGAATCATTTCTAGGAATGAGATCTAAATCATATTGCGGTAAAACCAATACTATTATCGATATGCTTACTCCAAATAATCCAGATACGTAAAACATCATCTGCCATCCTTGGTTTTGGACAATCTGAGACGAAATGATACTAGTAGTTCCAATCCCAAGTCCTCTAGAACCCCAAGCAACGCCTTGTAATCTGCCAATAAATTTTTTCGGAGTAATTTCCACAACTTGACCATCAATAACAGCATCTCCCATGGCAGATCCTATTGCTAAAATGAAACCACTGAGAATAAACAATATACTGGCTCGAGAATGCAATCCTAGTGTTACCCAACCAATTATGGAGAAAAATGTCGCTAAGACAAGATATGGTTTTCGTCTCCCATTTTTTATTGGAAAATTGTCTGACAAGATGCCGAAAAATACTTTGAAATACCACGGTGAAATTATTATTGCACTAATCCCCACACTCTGAGAGTAACTGCTGGCATTTAATTCATCTTTAATATATAGTGGTAGAAATAATGCCAAGGATGCTAATGAATAGCCCTGTCCAAAATAAAATAGTCCAATTACAAATAAAAATCGGGACCTAAAGTTTTTATTTTTTACTTCACTCTGATTAACATAATCATTATTTGTATTAATATTACCTGCCAATTAATATCAATAAATATACTTTCGTTAATAAGAACTCGAATTTATTGACCTAAGGAAAATTATTTTGAAGGTTTATTTATTGGTATTACGGAAACAATTGGATTTTCTTAATTTGTCTTATCTTGATAAATTAATTTTATGAAAATTCCATTTAATGAACTTCTTTCCTCTCTAGTAATTATATCATTAATTATTGCTACTTTAAGCAATCTAGATAAGAATTTCTCAATAATTAAAGGCAATTTCCTCTTAATTTCATAAGATTTTAATTTTTCTTGATCTATAAAATTCCAGAATTCAGATTTTAATTTGGTAAAATTTTCGCAAAATTTGTTTACTAGCATACCTTCTTCAGAAGAAACTATATTTCTGGCTATTCCTGATTTTCCAAGGTTTTGTAGATAACTTGTCATTGCAGATATTAATGGATTAACGACCTCATCTATCGTTTTTTCAACACTAGTGTCGCTATTTTCTTCAGTAATTGAAATCAATTTCTTTTGGAAACTAATTAAGTCCTGACTAGGCTCAAATTCTTGGTCATCAATCTGTGATGTCGAATTTCCCCTGTGATCGAAAACTTCAATTTCCGATTCTTGTTTAGAATCCAAAGAAGATATCAAACTATCCAATTCCTGACGATATGAATCTTCTTCATCGATAAGTTGTCTATATTTTTTATCGTCAATCTGAATTCCGGTTTTTACCTCAATTTGTTCTGTTTTTTTATTAACCTCAAGTTCTTCAGCAATAATTTCAACTTGGATTTTTTCATTGTCCGGAATTTCTTCAATTTTAATTGCTTCAGGAGCAATCTCTTCTTGATCAATCACTGCATCAATTTCAGTTTGTTTTCCCTTTTCTTGCGCCGCTAAAATTTCCTTTTTTAACTCTGAATAACCAGGATAGATTTGTTCAAATATTTTATCAAAGGCGTAATCAATTGAATTAGAAAAAATTGATGTTGTATAATTCACTACTTTTATTGTTTGTACCTTATTCGCCTTTTTAAATGCATTAATTGCATTAAATACTTTTAAACGTAGTTCATTTGATTTTACAGGATCAAATTTATGTATTAAGACATAAACTGTTGTTTTCGCATTATATTCTTTCAAAATTTTAAGTATTTCAGAAAAATACTCTAATGACGCATCAAATCTGGCTTCATCTTGAATATCTATCACATATATTAATGCCCATAGATTGTTAAAAATTTGAGAATTTTGTAAATACTCTTTCCTGTATGCTTCTTGGCCCCCTAAATCCCAAATTGCCAATGAAAATTCATCCTTATCGGATAATTTGTAGACATTCCTACTAATTCCCCTTGTAGGGGCTAAATCCATAAGGTCACTTATATCTGCTTTTTCTATGATTTTTCGATAGATTGATGTTTTACCTGCAGAATCTAAACCTGCTAACAAAACTTTATGGGCATCATCGGATTGAAAACTCAAATTAAAACCTCACACAAGGCGTAAAAATGTTGATATGTTTCAAATAATAGTAATGGATCAATAAATTAATAGCTTTTTGCTTGAAACATTATATTTTGTGCTTTGTTTTAGTATTTGATAACAAAGCGACTTTTTCTTCATTTAAAATCATAAATCTAAACATCTGATGCCTAATGCTTTTGAATATTATTCCTTTTTTGTATCAGTTTGTGGTATTGGAAAAGGTGGAACTCCAATAATGGAATAACCTGCATCACAAAATATAGTTTGTCCAGTGACACCTGATGCCATATCACTTAAAAGAAAAATTGCTACTTTAGCCGTATCATCCTGACTAATGTTCTTTTTTAAGGGAGCAGAATGAGCAATAAAATCTAATATGTTATCAAATCCAGGGACATGACTTGCTGCTAGCGTTTTTATGGGTCCAGAAGAGATCGCATTAATTCGGTGACTTGCGGCCCCGAGAACAATCGATAATTCACGAACCAATGATTCCAATGCTGCCTTTGCAACACCCATTAATCTATAACCTGGTACAACGCTTGTGGCACCAAGATAGGTTAAAGTTACAATACTACTACTGCTATTTAATACTTTCATCGCATGTCTGCATATTCTCTGTAATGAATAACTTGATATCACTAGTGCCGTACTGAAATCCTCTTCTGATGTGAAAATGATCGGTTTACTTAGAGCTGCCACTGGAGCATATCCAATGGCATGGACTATCATATCATATTTTCCTTCCAAATTGTTGAATAAATCACGGACTTGATCCTCAAAGGAAACATCGACTTCCACCATATTTTCTATTCCAGCAACATCTTTTGTCAATTGCAGCACTCGACTACGAAACTTGGTCTGATAAGCCAAAGAAACAGATCCACCGGCTTTAATAATCCATTTAGCAATAGCCCAAGCTATACTACTCTCCGATGCTACACCAAAAACGATTGCTCTTTTTCCATTAAAGTCAATCATAATCAAAGTAAAATATTACTATTGAAAGGTATTATCTTTTTCGAAGTTTGATTTGTTCAAACAAATGAGGCAAGAATTGCAGTTATCATATTAATTTGTATGTTCCCACCAATTTGAGTATGTCACGCTCTGTAAACACGCCAATGAGTTTACCCTCATTATTTACAACTGGTAGGCCACCTATTTTGTTTTCAACGAGTAAATCCGCAACATCCGAAACCGAGCTACTAACATTTACAGTATGTACTTTTGTTCTTGCAATATCCTTTGCCTTGATTGCAAATAATTTTTCCTCAAGGTCATTTGTTCTCATTAGATGATCTGAAATATATCTGATTATATCAGTAATCGTAACAATTCCCTTTACTTTGTTATTTTTGTCCACTAATATCGCTCGTCTAATGTTTTCTTCAACCATAGAGTCAACAATTTTTTTGACTGTTGTTGTTGCAAAAGAGTGTGTAATTGGCTCTTTAATTATGAATTCCATTAGATCTGCATCAGCAACAGAATTTTGTGAAAATGCCCTAACTAGATCCCTTTCGGTAACTATCCCAGCCAATTCATTTCTTGTAGATATAATTAAAAGAGAACCTAAATCATGTTGAAACATCATTTGTATTGCTTCTGACAAACCTGTATTCCTAAAAACTGTAATTGGTTCGGGAGTCATATAATTGTGAATTTCATTCATCAGAACATCAATCTTTCCTGGACTTACTGCACGTAGTACATCAGAAGCAGTTATTATACCAACTAAAGCATTTTCCCAAACAACTGGAAGCCTACGAAATCCATTTTTTGCCATAATTTCAACTGCATCTTTCAATGGGTCAATAGGTTTAACAAAAATTGGATTTTGAGTCGCAATCGAGATGATCTCAGACATTACATATTGATATTTGATTATCCCCTAAAAAAACTTTAGTTGTAGAATTACCAAGTTGTCTGACTAAAGCAACCCGAAGCCTTTGAAAATTTTTGAATCTAACTTTATTACCCAATTATATATCTATAATTAATTGAATAAGTTAACTTAAGAGAAAATTTGATTATTGTTTTATATTTAGAAGTCATAAAGTATAGAAAGAGATAATATTTTTAAAAAAATAGATTAGTATATGACAACTCCTGATGGTGATACAAATAAACTAAAGGTTGGAATAATAGGCACCGGCTTTGGCTCTGTTGTTCAATTTCCCAGTTTTAAACAGCATCCTTCCTTTGATCCTATTATATTGTCAGGAAAACACAAATCAAAAACCGAAAAAATTGGGAAACGTCTAGGAGTGGAAAAAACAACCACAAATTGGGAAGAAATAATTAACGATCCTGAAATTGATGTTGTATCTGTCGCCACTCCCCCCAATTTACATAAACAAATGACTATTGCAGCATTAGAGGCAGGAAAACACGTCCTATGTGAAAAACCACTTGCATTAAATTTAGAAGAAGCAGAGATGATGCTAGAAGCTGCTGAAGAAAGCGGATTAGTCGCAATGCTAGATCTAGAATTCCGCTTCATGCCTTCAAGGGCATATTTGTTAGAGCTAATCAATAGTGGATATTGTGGTGAAATTTTTCAATTTGATATCTCAATTAAAAATCCGAGCAGATTGAATCCTAGATCGAAGGGGTACAATTGGTGGTCAAGTACAGATTATGGTGGTGGTATTCTTGCAGCTCTTGGAACACATTATATTGATTTTATATTAACAGCATTTGGCAAAATCAATGCTGTCGTTGGTCGAACCGAGATTCATGTACCAAAAAGATTGAATAAATTGACTGGAAAAATGAAAAAAGTCACCGCGGACGACTCATTTTCTTGTTTGTTAGATGTAGGTGATTCTACTCAAGTTTCATTGAAAATTAATACGACGACAGCATATGCTCGAGGAATAAAAATTGAAATCTATGGTTCAGAAGGAACCCTATTATTGCTAGATGATCAAACATTAGTCGGTGGTAAAATTGGTAGTGATAAAAAACTAAAACAACTCAATGTGCCTTTAAAATATATTTTAGAAAAAAGTGAAGGACAACATGATCTTATTCCCCCATTTAAGGCCTTATTAAGCGAATTTGCTATGGGAGTTAATCGGGGAAGCTCACCTCATCCAAATTTAAAAGATGGTCTTAAAATTCAGGAAATAATTGATGCTATAAGAGAATCCAGTGAAAAACAAAAATGGGTAGATATTAAATAATATTAATCCTTCCCTCAAAATAATATATTAAATTAATCAAATTATCAAAATTACTAATTATTGTTGAATGTTAGAAATTGTAGAATACTGGTGATCATGTAAATTAATAATACCTATATTGAAATAAAAAATAGAAAATTAATGATTATTAGAGAAATTGTAACAAAAGAAGAATTTAAGCAATTTGCTGATTTTATAGTATATGGTTATTATCCATCACCTGACGAAAACGGAGTATTAGAACGGACACAACGATTAGTTGATATTAATAAAGTACAAGATCTGTACTTGATTGCATTATATGAAAGTTTATTGTTCAAAATCACACCTAAATTGGTAATACAAGGAAATTTTGTACAGATATTATCATAAAATGACTCCTAGCTGTCAAAAAGATAATTTGGATGCCTAAATTGTGCTCAACTGAAGAAAATTTATTATAATTTACAAATGGTCAACAATAGCTAACTAATATTTTTCGAACTAACAATAACTCGATCCAGCAAATTCTTGCAAATATTGTACTAAAATAGGCTGTCTCGATCTCTTTTAAAGAACTCCTTTAGAATTATAAAAGTTGCCGTTATCTTATATGTTTTAATAGTTTAAGATTAATTGATTGATAGGGTTTTCGACCATATCTGTGATTTAACTATGACACAAGTATTCACAAAAATTACTTCATTACCAGAGGGATATGTAAGTCAGGGTATAATAAGTGGTATAGGTAGAACACCAGTAATCCCTATCACCAATCTTGTAAATCAAAATAGTGATGTTCGAATACTTGCTAAGGCAGAATTCATGAATCCAGGAGGATCAGTGAAGGACCGGGCTGCTTGGAATATTATTAAAGAAGGCATACTTAATGGGCATTTAACTTATGAGAAAACGATTCTAGATGCGACTTCAGGAAATACTGGGATAGCATACGCCATGATAGCTGCTTCGTTGGGTTTTCAAGTTAAATTATTCATACCCAAAAACGTGTCACCAGAGAGAATTCGTCTCCTTAAAGCATATAACGCAAAAATTGAATTTACTGACCCACTGGAAGGAACAGATGGGGCAATTCTTAAAGCTAAAGAACTCTATTTACAATCCCCAGAGGAGTATTTTCATGCGGATCAGTATAATAATCCTGCTAATTGGCTAACACATTATAATACTACAGCCAATGAGATATTAAATCAAACTGCAGGTGAAATTACACATTTTGTCGCTGGATTAGGCACAAGCGGAACCTTCATGGGCACAACTAAGAGATTAAAAGAAGAAAATCCAGCCATTGAATCTGTTTCAGTGCAACCAGATAGCCCTTTCCATGGAATCGAAGGACTAAAACATATGGAAACAGCTGTAGTACCCGGAATTTTTGATTCGAATTTAATTGATGTTGATTTAAGAGTAAGTACAACGGAAGCACAAAAGCAGGTTAAGAATTTAGCGGCTAAAGAAGGAATTCTGGTCGGATTATCATCAGGTGCAGCCATGGCTGCTTCCCTGAAAGTTGCTTCAGAAATAGATAATGGCTTAATTGTCTGTATATTTCCAGATAGGGGAGAAAGATATCTAAGCGAGAAATTTTGGTGCGTATGATGAAGATAACTATACCAAGACCTGAAATCAAGAAAATCATTTTCCATGCTGAAGAAACATTTCCTGAAGAATGTGTTGGAGTAATTATCGGTAACGCAAAAAATGATGCCCAAGTCGTGGATACCCGTAAAATGAAAAATATTAATACAGGTTCCAAAAATACAAGATATAATATTGATCCCTTGGAGCTGTTAAAATTAGAGGATGAGTTGGATGAGAGTGGATTAATCCTAATGGGTATATATCATTCGCATCCAAATCATCCAGCTAGACCATCAAAATATGATCTTGACCATGCATGGCCCAACCTTTCTTACATAGTGTTATCTATAAAAGAAGGAAAATTTGACGAGTTAACATCATGGAGATTGGATCGAAAAAACGAAAAATTTCGAAAAGAAGAATTAATTATTGCGGAGAATACAAACTAATGACAGAAATCACAATTGCAATACCAACACCACTTAGAGCATTTTCTGGAAATCAGAAAAGAGTCATTGTTAATGCGTTCAGCATTGATAATGCTTTGGATCAATTAATTAAAAAATATCCTATACTTGAATCTCACTTATTTGATTCAGGAAGATTACGGAATTTTGTCAACATTTATCTAAATGATGAGGATATACGTTACTTGAGTGAAATTGAAGTTTCAAATCTAAAATCTGGAGATACTTTATCCATCATACCCTCAATTGCGGGAGGAAAGTAATGACAATACAAAGTTTGGATGATGAGATTTCCTTAAACCACGAAGAGATTGCCAGATATTCAAGACATCTTATAATGCCCGAAGTCGGTATTACTGGCCAAAAGAAATTAAAAAGGGCCAAAGTCCTGTTGATCGGGGTAGGGGGGCTTGGTAGCCCGATTTCCATGTATTTAGGAGCAGCAGGTGTTGGCACAATTGGTATCATGGATTTTGATGTAGTTGATCATTCAAATCTTCAGAGACAGATAATTCATGGAACAGAAGATGTAGGCAAGTCTAAATTAGAATCTGCGAAAGAAACATTAGAATCAATAAATCCTTTAATCAAAATAATCACTCATAATGAACTTTTAAGTTCATTTAATGCATTAGAAATCTTCAAAGATTATGACATAGTATGTGATGGTACGGATAATTTCCCGACCCGTTATCTCGTTAATGATGCATGCGTATTACTTGGAAAACCGAATGTATATGGATCAATTTTCAGATTTGAAGGTCAAGCATCTGTGTTCTATGCCAAAGAAGGACCATGCTATCGATGTCTCTATTCAGAACCACCTCCGCCAGGATTAGTCCCATCATGTGCCGAAGGTGGTGTGCTAGGTGTTCTCCCCGGTATAATTGGTACAATTCAAGCAAATGAGATACTTAAGTTAATTATTGGAGCTGGTGAACCTCTTATAGGCAGTTTATTATTATTTGATGCATTAGAAATGGAATTCAAAAAATTAAATTTAAGAAAAAATCCTGAATGTGTTATTTGTGGACCAAATCCCACAATTACTGAATTAATAGATTATGAAGAATTTTGCGGGGTTGCTGCATTTGGAGATGAAATGTTATTATCTCCAGATGATGTAATATCTGTTCAGCAATTTAATCAGCTTCGTCGAAATGATGAATCTCATATACTATTAGATGTAAGAGAACCTCATGAAAGAGAGATATCTTCTATCGAAGGTTCAATTCTTATCCCTAAAGCTCAAATAGATAAAATGAACCGAGATTTGAATAAAGAGGACTTGATCATAATTTATTGTAAGGCAGGCATTCGTTCTGCAGAGGTTCTTATTAAACTTAGACAAAAGGGTTTTGCGAATCTTAAGAATCTAGCCGGTGGGATAAATGCTTGGGCTAAGGAAATTGATAATTCAATCCCTACTTATTAGATTAAAATATTGACTGATTTTGTTTTAGTATATTGTTTAGCGTTCATTGATCAATATATTTAGCTCATGTGAGGACTAATTTATTTAAAATAATTGCTGTAGCAGTTCCTGCAATTACGAGCATTAAAACCCTATTACCAGTAATTTGACGCGATATTTTTTTCAACATGGCTTGGGCTTTATCTAACTTACCATCGATTATGTCAATCTTCTCATCGATATCAGAGAGTATTACTCCCTGTTCATCTAATTGGCCTGCCATATTATCCAAAGCAGATTTAATTAATGAAATTTGAGCAGTAAGATCCCCCATAGCATCTGATACATTTTCTTGCATATTTTCCATTCTGCGTTCCAATTCTTTTAAAGACTTTTCGTCAGCTTTTCCAGGGACTGCTGTCTTAATATAAGCTTCACCCAAACTTTCGAAAGTTGAAGAGCTTGAAGATAACACCAAATCCAATTTTTTCAGATTATCTTCCAATTCTGATAAATTTGACTTATTGGATTTAATTCGTTTCATTCGATTTTCTTCAAGTTTAATATTCTCCTTTTGCAGAAAACCAGGGAGTTTAGCTTGAAATTTATCCCATCCCGATCTCTCATCTGCTAATTGGTCATCATAACCGTGTTCAAATTCCTTGAAAACATCCCTCATGGAGCCAACTATATCCGTTAATTCGGATAGTGTTTCTTTTACCAATACATCCGTAGTTGGACCTTTACCGAGTTTTTCTCCAATTTTTCTTGCGATACTTTTTTTCTTTTTCTTTTGTACTTGTTGATCCATAATATTTTACTCAATTACTAAAATATAAAGTCGATCTATTGAAATTGATTAGACTTGGTGGAAACACAATGAATATACACAATAAATCGTAGCATGCAGCCTTCAAAAACAATTGAAAAACGGATCAATTTATTGGCTGGGTGACTTAAAAGTTAAAATTGCATCTTAAAAAATAAAATTATTAAGGATCGATAACTTCTTTAATTAATGAGTGAATACAAAATTCAATCCTTCGTAAGATTGGATTGTTGCTCGATACTAAGCGGAGGTCGCATAATGAAAAAACTAGATGTGGAGACTAGTGAAGTTTATCTCGAAGTTGAAAAAACTATAAAGTATTTAGGTGTGTTGAATGAGTATTATCAATCAAACTCAAACTTTGATCAATTAGAATTAGGTGATGTTCCTCTTCGTGAACTTTTCAGATTTATGAGTGAAAATGATTATCCAAAAAAAGGATTTATTACCGATAAAGATCGACAGGAATTGATTTTAAAAATTGAAGTCGAAATTTCGAACCTTCATAAAGATCTCAAAAAAGCAAGATTATCGGAAATAAAGAACAAAGAACTACATTCTATTCTTATTATTCCCTCATGGAGTGAAGTCATCGGTTACAAAACAAAAGGATTTTACCTAAACAGACCCGTTTTAGAATTGAAACGCGATACTCTCGTTTTATTGTCTTATGATATAATAAACGTAAAAGATAAGTTTGGTACTGAACTAGCCTTGCTCGCAGGACCGGGAATTTTTTATACAGAATTTTCTCTGGATAAAGGTAGTTATGTGACTGATTTTAGAGAGATCAACATGATCCTTTTACCCGTTGAATTGTTAGGTACTTTACTCGAAGCTCCACCAATTTTTGATTCTGATATCGATGCTACGATGAATGAGTTAATCTCTATTATACCGTTTTCTTTGATAGAAGAAGCAGTTACTGTACAAGCATTATTGAAAGGGATAATTTCTCGCAATATCTTCCATCCTAATAAAGAAGCGATCGATCGTTTTATGAGTGAATTAGCCAATCCCAAAAGCTTTCACCCGAATGATGGTTTTAAAATTCTTTCAGCGCATAAAGAGTACTTTAATCGGTTATTATTAACCCAACCTCCAAAAGAAGCATCTGGTGATTCATCAATAAATATTGCGTCCGCTGGTATTGCAGCAATTTTACTCAATGGTGAAATAATAATGGATGAACTATTTCCAGATAAAGAAAAACAGAATAGAATGCTTCTAAGATTTAAGGATATGAAAAGGGAATTTACAAAAACTGGAAGAAAATTGATTGAAGACTGGATGCCTTAGATTTTTTCAATTAGCCTGCTACGGAGATTTTCATTTTTTCTCCGCAGTGATCTGGAATATTGATTTCTTCATCGCTATCCATTTTTGCTAATGTATCACTATCTATATCTTCTTCGTGACCACATTTTTCACATTTATAAGTGGCATGTGTAGTTGAACCGGTTTTCGTTTCTACGTGTTCTAGTTTTTCTTTTGCGGAATCCAAAGCTGTTTCATCAACAGAATTTTTCTCATCAGACATTGTATTTAATAATCATTTCTTCACTTATATTTTTGTTCGTCAATATTGTGTATATTTGAAAAAAATTTTTATTTTCAATTTGAAATATTCCAAATCAGTTTTTATTAATGGAAAATGAACTTTAGAACAAAAATATTGCTTTTCTACAATTATATTTTCAAATAATTTTTTACTAAAGTGGATAATGATGCCGAAAAACTACATTTGCATCAATAAGCAACTATCACTATATGTATCGTTCAGACCTAATATAATCATCACCATAATTCTTTGAAATTCGTAATCTGCTCATATTATTCAATCAACAATGACACCCTCTGGAGAAGTCCCAGAGCTATTTGGTTCTTCACCAGGATATGAAATACTTCCTGCAATTTTTGGACTCCTGATTATTGCTTTGAGCTTACGATACCACGGACAGAACAGGAAAATTAGTTCATCTATTTGATTCTGAAAGTATTGAATGAAAACAACTCGAATTACTGAAGAAGAGTTACCAGATAAGATTTTAAAACCTGCAGATGATGATGTAATCCAAGCGATGGTGCTGTTTTATGGTTTTTGTTGTGAAAACGCTTTTAGATTGGACTATACGTAATTTCAACTGAACTAGTCTTCATGTTCTTCCATTTTTTGATACAACATGAAGTACTGGATCTCATCCTGCTTATTGAAAACTATGACTTGTCGGAAATTCATTATAAATTTAAAACCCAGTTCCCGTAATGTCAGATCATACCAATGATTGGAGAAATTAGACCAATACATTTTGGGGGCTTTCAACCAATTTTCCTTAACTCCTTCCCAGTTGCTTGGATGGCAAGTGAACAGAAATGAACCCCCGGGTTTTAGAATTTTACGTATTTCTGTAAAAAGTTCAACATGATAATGACGAGGTAAGTGGAAAATCGCAAACATTGATATTATTCCCCCAATCGAGTTTTCCTCTTGCTTTCGGCAATATTCAAGCATTTCAGCTTGTTGATATTGATCTTCATATTTTGGAAATTTTGACCTTGCGAGTTTTACTTGGATTTCGGATATATCAATACCAGTGTAGTCAAATCCAGATTCAAGCATGTCTATCCCAATGGGTGATCCGTCACCAAACCCTAATTCAAGAACAGGCCTCCCCGTAATCCTCTTCTTGAATTCCTTGTAAATAGCGAGTTGTGTCCTAGTCTGATCTGTTTCAAATTG
>CAZRLL010000074.1:0-15442 GCA_964600735.1 uncultured archaeon | reverse complement strand
GATAACATTTGGGTATTACTTATCCAGGTCAATTTACATGAAATCTGACAGAGCCGCCCTATATTTACCTCAAGCTTTTATAACAAAAGATGCGAGAGTTATGGTCGTACATGGGGATGGATCAATCAACTATGCTGGTGGAAAAATAAGGGACACTTTAGATGGATTATTCGGCATAACAGGTATTTTGGCTGGATTTGACCTATTACGAAGTGAAGATGTCTCAATTGTGGAAAGTGTCTTTGTGTTTATAATTATTATATTGTTTGGGACAATTCTCGCTTCGCCTGCTTTATTCCCTGCAGTACTCCTGTATTTTAGAAATCACAGTCAACTAGTAAATAGGTTCAGAGATGAAGCCATAAAGGCGAATATTTATCCTGCTAGAACGACTGCTCTACCACTCGTATCAGAGGAATTAAAAGAGTTAGGGATTGATGAAGACCGTGAACCCACAAGAATAGAACCAAAGAACATTCTAGGCAAAATTGATCGGTTTATCTTAGGACCAAAACTTCTGGATCCTCTTGGATTGGCTAAAGTTGAAGATCATTGGGCATGCAAAGAGTGTAATTTCATTAATCATTCCGGAAATCAAGCTTATTGTCAACAGTGTGGAAATAAGAGAGGAGAGATAACTTAAAATCATTAAGAGTATAAAAATTAGTTCAAATTGAAGTAATTGAAATATTCTCTAAATATTCATATCAAATATTGCATCTGCCAGATTATTCAGCGTTTCATTTATTCTTAGTCCTGCATTCTTTTCTATCAAGGATGCAACTGTAGCCAAACCATTAAATGTTGGTCCCACCCTTTCAATAAATGACTGTCTGTGTACATAACTTACTGCATCTGAGAAAGTAACAATTCTAGGTTCTTTAGATTTATAATTCCTCAATTGTGTGAAATCAAAGGATACTTGCCAGTGATTGGTTTCTCTGGTAATAGCAACACTAGGAAAACTCAGTACTTCATTTACCAATTTTTGACTGGAATACTGGGAAATGGGGATTCTACCAATTTGCAGGGTAATATTCCCCCCATCAGAAGAAACTATTCCATCATCTACAATGTAGGTCTTGTTTATTTGGCTAATTAATTTGGATAGGCTATTATATACGCTTATTGCGTATTCCTGAGCTTGAGTTTTGAAATAATATTCGAATTCCTTTTTAGTTTTTGTTTTGTTCATTGCTACTCGAATCGGCTTTGAAATTTTACCTGAAATTAAATTATCATAAGCGTATTCTAATATCGAATCGGGCGGATTTTCAAACAAAGACAGAGATACACTCAATACTAATCGTTCCAATTCACCTTCTCTTAACTCACCGATGGTTTGCGCTAAGCTTTCAACTTTTGCTAACGTATCTTCTTTCGAAGGTAATAAATCTTTCTGGTCGTATTGAAATGCCAAGATTTCTGTATTTCCTGGTCTTAATGCTTGCTTGAATTTGTTCTTTTGGGATCGGACATCCTTGGTTACTTTTTTGATTAATTCTTCACTTGATTTCAATAGGATTTCTCTAGTACTGGATAACTGTTTTATTACGTTTTGACCTGATTTCTCTAATTTTTTCCGTGATTTTTTATTAACTTCATTTTTCTTTTCAATTTCATCGGTTATATCTTTCCAATCCTTAAGAAATGCTTTCCAGATATCATTAAGGTCATCGACACTTTGGGTTGCAATTTCTTCAACTTTTGTACCCAGCTGTAATCTTTGCATATTATGCACAGGTAGTACTGGTCTTTTTGTAGAAATCTCCTTTACCAATTTTTGGTTTGCTGGCTTGTCAAATAAAAATAAAAGTGAATCAATTTCTTTTTGTATATCATCAACGAGATTATCATAGGTTTCAACTAGTTGACTGTGAATCCTCCGTTCTACTGCAAATTTAACACTTTCAACGATTGTTTCCGGATCATCTACAAAATTCATGAAATAATTTTCATCAATTTGGTCGAGTAACAAATCAATCTGGTTATTGTTGGAATCAATTACTTTGATTGTCCTATTCTCATCAATATATTTATAGTAGGAAATATCTTTTCCATCTTTTTTAAAATATAGTGATCCTTTTTTCCTTCTTATATGTATTTTTTCATCATCAATCACCAGTGGATAATTTCGCTTGACTATAATGGTTGTTAATATGTCTTTGTAGAGAGGAGAAGCCAATTGCACTTCTTGAGAAGTTTCCACAAGAGCATCCAATAGAGAAAGCAAAATAGTGCAAGCCTTTATAGTTGGACCACCAGATAAGTAAAATGAAACCATTTCATCTAATACTTCACCTGCCTTGTGCTTCACGAATAAGAACTGATCAGCAATTGTCGCCGCAAGTGTGTGTACTACTGCACTGCTGGCAGCATTGGTCAATATTATACCTTCATCAATTGAATCGATTTTTAACTGCTTAATTGCCTTACTTCCTATAAATTTACTTAATGATTTAGCCCACTTCTGTTGTTCAGCTGGTAAGGATTTTAATGATTCAGCAATTTCCGTGCCCTCTATAAATTGTTGAGCAAAAGCTAGGAGTAAATCCATTGCTGTTTGACTTAAGGTGATACCAGACATCTCGCTGATAAATTGGTTGAAAAATAGCTGCACATACTTGTACTCACTATCTTGAAGTGATGACTTTAATCCCTGCAATAAAATCGTCCCAGCATTGTCCTGAGTAATATCAGGCAGATGTTTGGCAAATTCAGTTTTTATCATTTCTTTCTCAGGTGTAGCAAAAACAATTAAGGGGTCTGTTTTTAAGGATTTAATCAATGAAGCTCGAACAAATTCATTGAAAAGGCTATCTGCGGAGGTATGTAGATCAACGAGAGGTATCCTACTTAATGATTTTTCCACTTTTCCCTTCATCACACCAGCAAGGTTTTCAATGATCAACTTATAAGGATCTACTATTCTTTCACGAAGTTCTTTTTTCAAAATTTGATAAATACGCTTGGGTTCTGTTCGAGGATCATGAGAGTACAGAAATAAACTAGGTTGATTATTAGCTTGAGTGTATACAATATGATTGGCTAATCCTTGAGTCATTTGTTCTCTAGCAATTGGAGTTAAAAATCCGTCAGACCAATTTACTGAATCTTTTTTCCAGCTATCACCCATCATAATATAGTCATAGGTCTCTAATAATCCCTTACTATCATCAAATACTTCCTGAATTACCTTTTGATATCCACGCCTCAAGCTTCGTGCATCCTTTTCCAGATTATATTCCATCCTAACGATCTGACATGAGTTAAGGAATGCTTTAATGAGTATATCACGAGGTAAAGCTGCACCGGAAGTTGCTAAAGTTGAAATATTTCCAAATTGTATCAATTGCTTACCAAAGTTATTACACAATGACTGGACTAGATTAACAGTTTTATCGTCAACTGATAATCCAGATTCCGCAGAAATGATATAGCTCATGATCAGTTTCGCTTCAGGGTTGATTACAATGGCGAATGTTCCAAAGGAAGATGTTTCGACAGCTCCTGTCATAAATTGGGATTCGCCAGATGAGGCCTCAATAGACACTATGTCCTTAAGAGCCATTAGTGTACTAGCAATCAACCTCGAATCTGTTGTGGAAGATAAAGAACCAAGCTCCCCCATCGTAATACCAAAATCACTCTGTATGGAAATCCAAATGTAATCTTTCACAATCCCAAAACGATTATTTTTCCATAAAATCCTTCTGATTCAAAAATAATTAGATTATGAAAGAATTAAATTTCTATGATCAATCAATCAATACCATTGATAAACCTTCTATTCATTTTTTGTAGCATTTTACTCGACTTAATTTTTAAATTACCAATGGTATTCAATATATTTTTTTCATTAATATATCAATAATTGCTTATCTTACAATATTTTACACTTCACACCGACTAAGCTATCTGAAAGTTAAAATAAACATTTATCTTGCGAGCAATTTGTAAATGCGATTTAGACATTCATTTTCCTTGATTAGCCAGGAGCACAAGTTTGAATTAATTTCTCTCTATTTATCCACATTTTTTCTCCGAACAGGTTTCGGAGGTGCTATAATATTATTGGACTGGTCAATGGTCTGGGCACTCGAAATTACATATGGTGAGGAAAATATTTCCAGTGCAACTTCAATTTTATTGATTTCTTTTGCTGCAATTACTTACTATATTGCGGAAATATTACTTACTGGCTATTATGGCAGCCGATCAGATAAGATAGGACCGAAATCAGTTATATTGTATGCGACTATTGGTGCATTTTTTGTATTAATCCTTTATGCCCCTTCTTCCATAATATTTATCAAAATCAGTAATGCGTCCGTTGGAATTTTGGTGATGACCCTGTATATCGCTCTTATTCATTTTCTCCACGGAGTTTTTGCTAGTGCTAAGGTTGCCCCAAGCCTTGGATTTATCAACCAATCATCAAATGATAAAAACCGGGCATTACATATGGCCTGGTACGACAACGCAATATTATATGGTCGTGCAGCAGGAATTATGTTTGGGGGCTTTTTATGGATAATGCTTAAGGTTGATGATAAAAATACGGTTGAAGAACAGGCAAATCAGATCGCCAAAACATTCCCATTTTTAACTATTTTATTGCTTGCGGCTACACTCCTAATTGTATTCGGTTTGCGAAATGTTGAGCAAAAATCTGAAATAAAGAATTTTTCAATAAAAGAAGATATTAAAATTGCTGCACGGGTCATGTTACAAGAAAATCGCAGACCTATGTTATTACCTTGGCTATCCATAGCTGCTTTAATTGGATCCGCTTCATTATGGGGACCTACGGTTAGCTTTATCGTCTCTGGAAGCGAGAGTGAGCATCGGGGATGGGAAGCACTATTACCGATTATGATTATATTAATCGGATTAGCCTTACCTGCTCCATTATGGGGAATTTTTTCCGATAGGAAAGGCAGAAAAATCACCTTGATGGTTGGATTATTTGGATTACCAATTGCGGGTATTTTAGGCTTGGCAGCTGGATTTCCATTCTACAAAGATGATATATCTATTAGTAATATCTCGCTACTCCTTTCGCTCCTACCTGGAGCATTTTTCTTTTCAGCATTAATTCCTGTATTAATGGGTATACTTGGGGATACAGCAGAAGATGATCTTGATGGAGAAGTTATGTCTGGATACCATTTTGTAATTGCTATGGGTGAAATTATTGGAATCCTGGTTGGTGGATTGGTAATTGGTTTCTTCTCCCTGTTACAGTCATTTTTTGGTTGGTTTGGTGATGACGAAAGTGGAAATGGTGTTGCCATATTGATTGGCTTTGTCTTGTTTGAATTTACCTTAGTTTTAGGCATGATTATTGGAATAATGAAGCTACCAGATAGTGCAACCAAATAATTCTATTTAATCCCATAAATTTCTGATTTGGGAACTTTTTTGATGCTTCGCCATAAATGTATGATTTTTTTCGAATCGATTAGTGGAAAGTCATTTTCTTTGGCAAATTTAGTTGCATCTTCAAGAATTAATGAATTTCCAGTTTTCTCATCAATCATTTTACAAATAGTGGTGGTGGGTGATTGTGAAGCGATCTCACATAAAGCCAAACTCAATTCTGTGTGACCAATTCTCCTGCGAAGAAGGTCATGGCTAGCTCGAAGTAATTGCACGTGACCAGGAATACAAAAAAAGGAGGAAAATTTTGCAATAGCATCCGACTTTGAACTTTTATATTCCTCGATAATATCACCAAGTGAGGAGATTGTCAGCGCTCTATCATTATCAGTATTACCTATTTTTACATTTATATGATCAATGGAAATTGAAAAATTCGATTTAAAACCATTTGATCCATTTTTTAGTAAAGAAGTAATAAGAGGATACCTTGCTGAGATTCCTCGATAAATTATGGATAAGAACGGAAGCTCGATTGAGGAACAAAATTGATGAGCGATTGCACAGCTTATCAGACCACCAGCATTAATTCTCATTTGAGCTATATGATCTGGACGAATGCTCTGGGAAGGAATAACCAAGGCAGTCTCAGCTTTTGGATTATTTTCATTATTAATCAAGATAAATCTACTATCATTCCAAGCCTCACGAACCTGATCAAGTAAATCGAACATACTAATCCCAAAAAAGAATGCATTTCAAGATTATGGCGACAATTAATAACAGTTGTTTTTTAATGAGTTTGGAATGAGTAATTTATTTTTCATTTAGCTGGTATCGATAATAAAATAATTGAACCTCACATCTTTAGGGATTGTGGAAATTTAAATTAAAATAAGATTAAGTTGATATACCTCAAGACACAATATCCTCATTAGTTAGGTTTTTTGATAATGGTAAAGAATAAAATCACAAATCCACAAGCAGCGATTCGAGTTGTAATCGACATTACTAAAGGTCAACAAACCCTTATCCTAAGAGAATTTAAGGATTTACAATCAAGAATAATATCGTCAGATATGGTTCTATCCTCTTTGTTGGATGAACCATTGAGTTTTAGAAAAATAGAACATTTTGATGTATTGATTATTATCTCACCCTTCCAAAAATATAAACCCCATGAAATTAGAGCTATGCTTCAATTTGTTGATGCGGGTGGAGGAATTCTTGTGCTATCCAAGGCTGGTGGTGATAAGTTAACGGGTACTAACTTAAGCTCTTTACTGAAGCATTTTAAGCTAAAACTGGGAGAAAGCAAGGTTTTGGATTTAAATCCCAGCAGTATTGATCCTAATTCGATTAATGGAATAACAATTCCCACCATTCCTGGATTAATTGAACATGATTTATTAATTTATAACTGTGTTTCAATTATCGCGGATATATCTCAAGTACTAATAACAAGTTCATCTGTAAATGGTGAAAAAGAATATCACTTAGCTGCCTGGGGAGAGAAAGGATTAGGTAGACTTATCGTTTTTGGTTCAACCTCCGTTTTTGATGATTCAGAGATCGGGTTGAAAAACAGTGAAAATTTAAAAATACTTATTCGAATTATCAGGTGGCTATCCCATAAATTGTTGACAGAGCAAGATTTTGAAGATATAACTGAAATTTCACCGATAAAATCAGGAACAGATACGGACACAGATAATTTTGAAAATTTAATTAAAAATTTACTTCCTGAAATATCAGAAATTGTTGATAAGGATGATTTGATTAAAGAATACAGTGATAGTGAATTTGAAGTTGAATCAACTGTAATCAGGATTCTTAGATCATTTCTGGCTAATGCACTACGAGATTCACATACCAAGTCCAAAGATTTCAATTATTTGCAAATTGAGGGATTTGAACAGGTGGTTATGTTCTTAAATAGAATTTCCAATAATATCGAGAAATTAACTGATCTGATCGAAAAATCAGTAAACAAGTCCACATGATTATTCCTAACAAATCTAGTTATCAATTGCCATATCTAGAGTAGTATTTTAATCAGAAGCCATTTTATTTGCGTTAAGTCCATATATCAATTAAATCTAGTTCCCCTTAGAGTAAATGTTCAAGAGGTTCAAGAGTAAAAAAGAATCAGTAAAAATTGAAGATGATACCCTAAGATCATTGAGAAAGACAATTGATGAATATCTTGGTTATGATAATGTGAGGGAGAGAGGCCAAACTGATAAAGCACTGCGTAACTATTTATATAACCTGATTTTAGAAATGATTAACACTTATTCTACTATCCAAACCCAGTTGATGCAGAGTCAGTTACTTTCCACCTGGACTGCAAGTAATGCCATAATAGCTATGTTAAATGAGCTAAGGTCATTATTGATTACAGATGTTTATCGTCATAGTACATTTTTTGAAACTCCGATTGTCTCCGAAAACTTGGAGATATCGGTATTATATTTACTGGAAAGTGAGACCATACTGACCATAACGGATATTAAAGAAAAGATGGAATCAGTAATCCAAAAACTTGAAGCCTTGGAATTATTCGAAATTGAAAGGGATATTTTTCAGATTAAAAGTAATCTCGAGGAGGTGTCCTTAACCATCTCAGATAGGGCAGAACTCATAGCTTCTTTTGAGATAGTAGGAATATGATCAATAGAGTGATTTTAAAGTCTAAATCGTTAATTGTTCAAGCACATCATTTACTCTTTCCAATGTTATTCCTTCAAGCATAATTGACTTTTTGGCAGATTTTAATCCCTGAATAATTAAAATTTGACTTGATTTAATCCTAAATATTTCAGAGAGTAGTCTGATCAATTCCTTATTTGCTTTACCTTTTTTCGGAGCAGATTTCAAACGAACACGTAGTAAATTGTCTTGGAATTCTATGGTAGTCGTTTTCGATTGGGGTTTCACTAAAATGTCAATTACAATTTGGTTTTTTACCTTCCTCTTAATCAGTGGTTAAATCACCCAGAGGCAAAATTTGTCAATTTATATTTTAATGTAGGTTTTACTCATCATTCAAAGAAGTATACTTTTTCTTATAATGTTCGTTGGAAATCTTTGTATGTATGCAGGGAAAATGCTAAGAGATCCACACAGAAAGGCAGTATCCTTTGAATCGGTTCAATTATATATGGTCTATGAATTACCTTCTGTATTTTATCGAAACGTGCTAATCTCTCTTTAGTAATTTAATATTAGAATAACAGATCCAATTGGTCTAAACTAAAAAGATTCATTTGAATACTAAAAAATTAATAATTTCAAAATCTATTTAATTTAATTATCAAGGTCTCACTAGATCTGCTATTTGTTGAGATATTGAATATGCGGTATCTGGAGGAACAGTCTTT
The DNA here is from genome assembly GCA_964600735.1 of uncultured archaeon. GTDB lineage: Archaea > Asgardarchaeota > Heimdallarchaeia > Heimdallarchaeales > Kariarchaeaceae > LC-2. The sequence continues at coordinate 6,677 of CAZRLL010000074.1, read as the reverse complement.
GGTGCCCAACAAATCAAATATCCAGGCCAATTAGCACATTTAGCGCCTATCAAATGACCTTGCCCCCCAATATTTGTGGAAATAAGTCTTTCTGGTGTTTTTCCTATAACAGTGAATTTTATATTTCCAATTATTATGGGGCTCATACTTGATTTTCGCCACTCGGTAAGCACAGCCATGGGATCAAAGCCTTCCCAAGTTCCTTCAGACCAAAATTGTTGCCCTTGCTCGTCAATTAGGAACCCAACTCCTATATCCCCTGAATTTATTGCTTCAGCTACTTTCTCGTTAAAGCTCATTAATTATCAAAATAAATAATGTGGCTAGTACATTAAACTGTTGTGTCTTTTATTCGTTCACGATTTCTGTTATTTTTCAATATTGTATACTAAGGTATGTTTTATATTAATGTGACATTCAATCATAAATCTTCAATGTGGATATAAATAAAGGCGGAGTTTTTGTTTCATTGTTAATTAATGTAACAATTAATCCCAAATAATGAAATCACTTTATCATGGCTTCACACATTGACAAGTATCCATTAACATCAGCAATTGCTTCATTTCCCAAACTAATTATTACTGGATTATCAGCTTTCCTTGCAGTTTCAATCGCCTCACTAAACATATTAATGGAATTTTCAAATATTTCTTTTGCATCACTGTAGGATTCATCATCAAATTCATTAATCGCTTTTGCCTGTAGACTCATTGCTTTGTAATATGAGGATTGACAAGAAAAGCTGCGGATTAGACTTTCACTCCCAAAGTGACCAATTAGGGCTATGGCTTTATCCACAAATCTAGCGGCATCATTGAATTTTAGTGATGCCTCCATGGTGTTATTTTCCCGCCGGAATAGCTGGTTTCCATCAGCCTCATGCATTGAAGCTTCATAAATGGTTGCTGATGAGAGTAATTTTCTACGGGAACCGGTATCAGAGGCAAGCGTTGAGGCTCTTTTATGAAACATCATGGCTTTTCTAAAAAAAATCTTTGCATCCAAATATAAGCCATTCTCTGATTTCTCTGTGGCTTCATCAGCCTGAATTTCTGCTTTCAATAGCAATCTACCTTTGGTTGTTTCATCCAGTTCCCTTTCAATCTCCTCGTTAGCAAAATAAAACCTAGGGTCAATAAATGATGCCTGTCTAAGAGAGCTTCTTGCTTTTAGCAGATTCCTTTTTGCCTGATCAGAATTAGTCCCAGATATGTTTCTGGATGCAACTAGTAGTAGTTGACTCTCAGTAAAAGATGCTCGCGCATATGCTGCATATGAAGAGATTAGTTCATCCATCTTATTTGTTAAATTGACTTCATTGTTGAAATCGTTAAGTGCATCAGTAAATAATTTTTCCCTCAGAGACATATCATTGGTATTTAAGCCATCCGTTAAATTAATTAATCCTTTAGCCCGAGAAATTATACGTTCTGCCAGCAAATCCAGCCTAGCAGTCACATTTCTTGAGTTTTGAAATCGATTTAGCATTCTTAAGGCTTCTTGATACTTTAAATACGCATCATTATAATGGCCACCCCAAAATCTCTCATCACCATTCGCAAGTGCAGTTAATCCATCGAAAAAGTAGGATAGAACTCGTGACATAACACTTCCCTCCTCTTTCTTTTTATCCCGAATTTCCTGATATTGCGATATAAATTTAGAGATCTTTTTCTCATTCCCATCATATAATCTAAATTTGAGTTCGTAATCAGGCTCGATATCACTCATAATTTATAGTAAGTTTTTATGGAATAAATATTTGACTACTTAGAATTAGTTTCAGTAATATTGGAATAATGATTGTTATCAATAAAAATATAACATCACTTTTTTCAAATTTTGAAGTATACAGTGTGATTGTGGAATGAGCTCCTGTCCAACCCCGATTTATTAAGGTGTCTGCATAGGGTCCGGTTATAATTAGCGCACGAGCATAAATCGATATGAGCAGTTGGTAAATTTCGTTTATAATTGCTTTTAATTTTTGAGTTTTTTTGAATCCATAATATCCATTTCTTGCTCTTTGAATCTCGCGAATATATGTAAGCTCATCAATTATGAAAATAGACTGTCTTAAGGCAGCACCGATAGTCCAAGCTAGGGTTGGTGGTAATTTTAATTTGATCAAACTATCAACAACTTGATCTGGAGAGGTTGTTCGATTAAAAACTGCAAATGCAATAATTATTATTAGGAATTTCATCATGATTGTTAATAAATTCAGATATTCAATTTTCCAAGAAGTCAAGAGTAAATTAAATAATAAAATTAATAGAATGAACCATTTCAACCCATAAATTAGTTTGAAAAAACCAGAAACCTCCAGAGTAAGTACGACAACCATTATTGTGGTTACAAATATTATAAGAAGACCATTGAAATCCATAATTATTACACCAATCAACACAAAGATTAGGAAGGTAATTTTCGCTCTTGGATCTCTTTTACCCATCCAGGTGGTTTGATGGATTTCTTCAAAGGATACTAGTTCCTTAATCCCCAAGATCAGTTATCTCCTTTTCTTTATCCAGTAAAATGTTAATCGAGGTAATTTTATTAAGCTGGTTAATTAATAATTCATCATTGGTAGCAATTATTACTAGTTGGGTTTTACTAATTCCTGATAAAATCATACATAACCAATTAATAGATGCCAAGTCCAATCCTTGGGAAGGTTCATCTAGGAGAAGTGGTCGATGAGATGCTATACATATTTCCAAGGCTAATTTTTTCCTCTCTCCCTCAGATAATAAAAATGGAGAGAAATTTTCCTTTGGAATAAGCCATTTGGGGAGTGATTCTTTGAAACTCCATTCTTCAGCAATGGATTTACGCCAAAAAAAAGAGAATGTATCCTGTGCAAGGTAAATAAAATTTTTTGGCATTTCTAGGGAACCCGAGATTGGTTTAATGAATCCAGCAATTGATCTTAATAATAAGGATTTACCACTACCATTCACCCCGGTAACCATTATCAATCCATACCGGGGTAAAGATTGGCTTATATGTTGAATTGGGGTTGTATATCCCAGAACTGCATTGATCGTCCAGGTGTGGTCTATAATTTGAGTGAATGATAACTCATCCACAACAAAATTTGCATATTTATCTTTTATTCCAACTTCATAATCTCCAAAATAATCACACTTACCTGCCTCCAAGATGAGAATCTTGTTACATATATTTGCATAAATTAATGGGTTATGGTCAACAATTATTAGTGTAATACCCTTTTTTCGTAAAAATTTTATAAAGTCAAGGAATTTTGATTGGTTTTCCTTATCAAGTAAGGAGACGGGCTCATCTAAAAGTACGACATTCGATTCTTTAATTAGCGTAGCCAGTAGTACCACAATTTGTTGTTCACCAGCTGATAAATTTCTGGGATCCCTAGATGATAGTATATCAATATTATGTTCAATCATAAATTCTGTAATAACTTGAATTCTTTCCTTTCTGGGCATTTTATTAAAACTTAAGGATGATGCAATTTCTTCATCTACTCGGAAAGTAAGAATTTGAGAACTTGGTCTTTGATAAACTACTACTGGGTTTGCATCCAGGCTAATATCTCCGGATACTTCATCCAATGATCCTACAGGAAACTGTCTTGCAATAGCGCGTATCAGGGTGCTTTTTCCAGAACCAATATCTCCCGATATGAGTAAACAATCGGATTTAGATAATTCAAATGAAATCTGGTCGAGTACTGGTACGGGATTGTATTTATATTTGAGTCTAAGATCCTGTACTCTCAAAACCAGATCATTCATTACTAAACACTCGATCCTTGAATTTTATATTTTCTCTTCTCTATTCATTTTTCTCTGCTTCAGTGCGGAATAAATGATAGGAAGAGCAATTGTAATGTCTGAAATTACAGTTACACTCTTGGCCTCGGGTTCAATTTTTCCCCAAGATACAGCTTCGCTCAGACTCGCCCCGGATAGACCACCAGTCTCAACTCTATCCATTGTAATCTGGACAGCATAATCATAATGTTTTGTAGCGATTAATGCGGCTTGGAGCGTGTAATTTTTCGGTACACCTCCACCCAATAGAAAGGCACACGCACTTTTTGTCTCATTAAATTGCTGCTGTATGTTTCCAAGATCTTTTATCGGATCAATTATTATTTTATTAAATTGAGAAAATAACCAAATTTGCATTCCCAGTATCGAATCAGAAATTGCTGGTACAAATATTGGAATTTTTTTATCATAAGCTGTTTTTACAATTGAGTGCTGATCGTTTAAATACTCTCCAAATTTATTTATCAATTCAGATGGAGAGATATGTAAGTAGTCGTTTCGAGATTTTTCTTCCCAGATTTTTTGCAAAATTACTCGAATTTTTTCCTCGAATAATTCAAATGCACCATCGGCTACAAATGAATCGTACACTCTATCAATACCTTTCTGTCGTAATTCAGTATCAGATTCATAATGTACCCCCTTTAAATGATTACCTCCGAATGCTTCTATCAAATCGTGAGTTATATTGGCACCAGTTGTGATAAGACAATTGATCCGATCATCCATTATAGCCTGTGACACGACATTTCTCATCCCACCGGGCACCATGGCACCTGCAAGACCGACAAAAATTTTTGCTCCGTTAGTTTCTGCAGATTCTAAAATGTCGATTGCCTTTCCAAGTCTTCCTCCCCCAAATACTCCAGTAGACGATAATTGTTTTGCAAGGGAATCCACACTTAAGACATCAGATAAATCAAGCTGATTTAGCTTAAAATGATGATTATCCGAATTAAGTTGACTCATATAATCTAGCTGATTAACCGTATAATGTAAATAAATTGATTGGAATATTTTTTATGGTAAAGATTTACCGAATTATCAGATTATAATATTAATATTTCAAAGAATAATAACAAAAATAAGTTAATAATAATAGTTTATCATTATTCATCCATCTTCTCATTATCGATATTAATCAATTTGCTTTGTTCTGCCGATTGCATCTGTGCTTGTTGAAATACATTTTTAGGTGGTATTTCAGGTTCGAATTCATCGAGTATTTCTAAGATGATTTGCCATTCTGAATTGTCATCAATAATTTCTGCAAGTTCGTCCTCGATCAGATATAAATCCTCTAGAAACAATTTTCGTTCAATTTTCGATGCATTTTCCAATTCCTGGCAACTAATTACTAACTCATCCAAAATTGTTTCTTTAATACTGTCTTTGGAGATAAATGGCCAAATATCTGGTAACAAACCGGTTCCACCAAAAGATGACAATCCATCTAAGATCGATGTGTTTTTTATCAAATGCTCAATAAATTGGTTCTCTTTCATATCAATTGGCATTCCCCAGTAATGAAAGAGTTTTTGTGGGTTTGGTTTCCCGTCTAAAAGAACTGAATCTACCAATTCGATAAGTATTCGCTCAACCAGATTACCTGAATTCTGTATTTGTTGAATATTGGGTTCCCAATTTTCTAATGCTAGATTATAGTAAGTTAAATCTCTCAATAATTTGTACATTTTAAGCTGGTGGACAATTCTATATTCCGCTGGGATCCCCCTATAGTGAAATCTATATTGAAGTACGCCGAATGCTAGTATGGGTAGATAAACAATTAAAATTAATGGAAGGATGTAAGATCTTAAACCGGGTGCAAAAAAATACAGTAGTATGGCAATAAAAATCAGCTGAAAGGTGAGGTTTCTTGAGACACGATTAATCTGTATCATATATGCGTAATTTTTGCAGACTTTACAAAAACCTGAATCTGTTGAAAATTTATCATGCGCATTTAGTTTACAAAATTTGCATTTCATTTTTGCTGGAGAGAAACCATCAAAATCGCTCAAGCCATCAATAATCTCTTCAGAATTCATTTCAACATTAGCAGATTAATTATGGTTTTAATTATCATTTTTGATTGTGCTTCAAAAATCTGATCTTAACTTTTGAGAAAATTAAAATCTTTTGATTAATCATTTAGTATCTATAATAAGTTAACATAATTGGTTATTAGTACTTGTTAATAGCTTCTACTAATTAGTTGATTGACTTGATGCTGCATACCTTGCAACTAATTGATCAAATAACACAAAGAGTCCTCTCGCAACTAGCATACCCGCAAATATGATAAGGGGTATTAATACAATGAGGCCTCCAAATAAAAAGTAATCGTAATTTGAAGATCCCGGAGTCGCATTCGGGTTATTCTTGTAATATTCCTCTCTACTGTCAGACCAAAAGACCATCGCGACACTAATTAAAATAAAAAGTACAAACCCAACAATTGTGCCAATTGCATCAATTGTAAATTCTTTATCAGATTTACTCATTTTCAATTCGAAGAATTCGAATCATACAGAAAAACCTTATTGCTATGTCACTTTATATATCAATCACAACAAAATAAAATCGTTTGCAAGTACGGTGATTGTTCAATGAGTGAAATTGATAAAATTATAGCTAGAGAAGTATTAGATTCTCGAGGAAATCCAACAGTTGAGGTAGAAGTTCATACCAACAAAGATTTTGGTAGGTTTATAGTACCTTCTGGCGCATCTACAGGGGAGCATGAAGTAATTGAATTACGTGACGGCGGTTCAAGATTTCTTGGAAAAGGAGTAAGAAACGCTGTTAATAATGTCAAAAACATTATTGCACCAAAATTAATAGGTCATGATGTTT
>CAZRLL010000073.1:14260-16158 GCA_964600735.1 uncultured archaeon | reverse complement strand
ATTTTCTGGAAGAATGGATGCCTGAAGTTGAAGAAGTTTTGGTCAATGAGACAGAAGAAATATCCAAAGCTGTTCTTGATGTTTTTAAGGGTATTGAAAACCTCTCCAAAACAGGAGAATCCTATGGCTTTGTTCATTTAGATCTTCATACTGGAAATTTTTATTGTCACAACAACAATAAAATCACTGTATTTGATTTTGATGCAGCTTGTTATACTTGGTTTATTTCCGATATTGCTGCACCCTTGTATTACCCAATTATATATGGCTGAATGGAAAGATTCTAAAACACAAGAGCGATTTATTAAACGATTTTTAACTCAATTCTGGGAAGGATACGAATCAAAAAATCAATTGGATGGCTATTGGAAGGAACAGCTGAATTCGTTTGTCAAATTAAGGGATGCTACCCTCTATATCGATTTGGCAGGATCGACTCCCCCAGATCAGAGAGATGAGTGGACTAAAATCTATCTTGAAGGAATCTATCAAAGAATAACAGGACGAGTTCCTTATGTTGATGTTCAGGCTTTGTATTGAAATGGGGAAAAATCAGGTGTCTCTAGTATTTTTGCACTATGCACCTCTATATGTTCTATTTTACATATAGTTCCATCATCTTATTAATAGGATTCAGTTTTGATTGATAACATCTAATTGTTTTTTCTCTTGGTCTTTCTATTTCCAAATTCTTGTGATCTCTTTTTCCTGCCACGTTTTCTTGTTTTACTACTCGACTTGTTTTTGGTCTTATCAAACTTCTTCTTTCCTAATTGAGTTGGAAGAGGTTCTTCATAAATGGATTGAAACGGATTATTCAAAGCTCTTGGAATATGAAATCCTAATAATTGTTCGATCTTGGTGAAATATTTTCTTTGGTCATTTTCACAGAAAGAGATCGCAATACCTGATTTACCTGCTCTTGCGGTCCGACCAATCCTATGCATGTAGATTTCAGGTTCACTAGGCAAATCATAATTGATTACATGTGAAATATCATCTACATCTAAACCCCTTGCAGCAAGATCGGTTGCTACTAAATTGTGTGTCCTGTTTGCTTTAAAATTACTAAGAACCCGTTGTCTTGCTTGTTGAGACTTATTGCCATGCATTGCCTCAATTGAAAATGATAGTTTTTTCAATTTGCGAGCCAGTTTATCTGCACCGTATTTGGTCCTTGAGAAAATAAGAGCTCGTGATATGTTATCATTAGCAAGTAAACCATGGAGTAAATCCATTTTATCCTCCTTTTCTACAAAATAGATTTCCTGTTCTATTTTGTTGATTGGAATGGATTGTTTATCACCAGTTACATGGATAAAATCTTCTTTCAAGAATGATTTCGCCAGATCTAGAATCTTAGATGGCATAGTTGCTGAAAACATCAAAGATTGTCCTCCCTTAGGGATTTTTTGTATAATTCTTTTGATATCAGGGATAAAACCCATATCTAACATTCTGTCTGCTTCGTCTAAAACTAAAGTCTGAATATATTCCAATGAAATAAAATTCTGACCCATTAGATCCAAAAGACGTCCAGGGGTTGCCACGAGAATAGAGCAACCACCTTTTCGCAGCTGCTCTACTTGAGGTTTCTGGCTAACTCCGCCATAAATCGTGATTTGTTTTAGATTAGTAAACCACCCGTACGTATCAAACCCCACTCCAATCTGAATAGCCAATTCTCTTGTAGGTGTAATAATCAGGACTTTGGGTTGTCTTTTAGGATCAAGTTTCAATTGGAGAAGGTTGTTGAGAATAGATAAGGCAAACGCGGCTGTCTTACCAGAACCTGTTTTTGCAATCCCGACTACATCCTTTTTTTCCATAATTGGTTGAATCGCCTGATTCTGAATGAGCGTCGGGGATGTGTAGCCCACTCCGTCAATTGCCTATAT
>CAZRLL010000073.1:11917-14250 GCA_964600735.1 uncultured archaeon | reverse complement strand
CTATATGATTAACTTGTGAAGGTCAAATTGATCAAATTGGTTCTGAGAACCAATACTCTTAATAGTTAGTTCAGTCAATATCTGATTAGTAGAAGTCTTTTCAACTAATTGGATTTCTGTTCCTTCTGGTAAGTCGGTAGGTTCATTAAGAAATATTTTTCCTTCCTTCACCACGGCATTATAAGATTTTGTCAAAATACATTCTCCAATTATATTTATTCAATTAATATGCTTTCATATCGAACTCATTGTTTTCAGATATATTTGTCAAGCTCATTTATCCTTAAGATGCAGAAAACAAAGCAGGAATGGTCATTCTACTAGAAAATACACTTTGCAATAAAATTTGAAGTTTTACTTGGGTATAGAGTAATTTGTCAAATATGATCCATCACCAATTAAGGTCATTTTTAATATGTATTTTCCAGACATAAAATTACATAATTCACAATCATAGTATGAATCAATCAGGTGTTGGTTCTTCGACGGGTTCAGTTTTTTCCTCAACTTCAACAGGTTTATCTCTCTTATGATCTCCTCTCTTGTATCTCTTTTCCCTTTTAGACAAAAATGCAACTAAAAATAATTCTTCTTCAGTTGGAACAACAATTCGCTTGTCAAGCCTGTATCCTTCCTCGACTAATTGATTAATTTGGGCGTCAAATGATACCACTTCCTCATTTTCGGATTTTAATTTTACCACTATAGTCTTAAATTCCATTAACTCATGGGAAGAATATTCAGATTTAAGATCGATCGATTATTTGATGGAATTTGTATTAAAATTAAGATAATTTAATCATATTTTCAAGTTAATAATTCTTCATATATTGATAGCTGGAGTTAATTTATCTTAATATTGAGTTTTACCAATATTGGCTTTTTATTGTCACAATATCGTTTTCAGTTAATTTTCTAGGGGATTTTGAACATAATTCATCAAAAAGAGATAGATCCTCAACATAATCAAGATCTGCACAAACTTCAGGAAAGGCAAATATTGCATATGCTCCATTTAGTCCATATTGTTTTTTAAATATATCTTCAATGATATTCAATGTCAACCATCCGAATTTATATCTAAATATGTTTCTCAAGGAGATGATTCTCACTAATTTGAAAAATTTCTTCCTGTTTCCTAAAAATTGTTGCAACCCCTCTTCGTTTTCTAAAACTAGCTCTGGTCGAAAAATATGCACATCACCACCAAAAAAATCCCCTCCTTTCACTTTAAATGCCTTTTTAGTCACCCTCGGGTAGTGTTTTAATAGATTATCTTTCCACACAAGTGGAAAATAATATCCCTTACCAGTCGACCAATCAATTGTATTCATGTAACGGTCAATCATTTCTCCAGTAATCAGTGGGATATCACAAGAAACGCTCATAATAAATTCAGGTGGTTCTTCTTTTGCAAGAAAATATTTTACTCCATTTATGACAGTATCAAATGTAGTATCACCACCTGGAATAAATTGCAGAGGTTTGCTTACCTCGACATCTAAATGTTCCTTTTTGAGACCGACGATGGTGATTGATCTAACAGAGCTTGCCTCATCCAATGCCTTTAGAACATATGATATCATTGGCTTACCAGTTATTTTAATAAGGGCTTTGTTATTTACTCTTGCTTGATCTAATAGGGGACTGTAGTGCGATAACTTTTCCCCCTCTCCCGCTGGGATCATTACATCAATTTGTTGCATATGGAATTTATCCACTCTTCATTTAGATCATTTAAATTTCATTTTAATAACAACTTTGTGAAGTGAACCATATTAATTTAATAATATTTTTTTTCTAATAACTGTTTTCCCTTTTTAAAAATAAGTTTGATTCTATCCACTCTTCAGATACTTCATTACTTCGTTCAATAGGTCTTCGAGGATTATTTGTGGTTCAGCTAGTATCACTTGCGGTTCACTGTTGAATGAAGGATCCTTCTGTTTTTCCTCTGTTTCACGGTAATGATTAACAATCACACCCGATACTGCACGCATTATTGCTGCCATTTGAGTAATTTTGACCATTAATCGAACTTCAGCTGGGGAAATCACAATTGATAACATGTAATCCCTTGAACCCCCTCTTGCACTTGATGAAGGGATGGAAAAGAACATGTTTATAGAACCATATTCTGAAATGCTGTGTATAAATGGTTCACCGGGATTGGCACCTATTAAATCCATAAATTTTGGAACTGATTCCAGGGTATCTTTCTCCATTCGTCCATGAGGAGGAGGAACAATCAGTGAGGCTTTTGGTCCATATAAATCATCGAAATACGACAAAATTACATGGACGTCCAGACTATCTATATCTATTGCTTCAGG
>CAZRLL010000073.1:0-11907 GCA_964600735.1 uncultured archaeon | reverse complement strand
CTTCAGGTCTCGGAAATTTTGGTGCTAGACGGGGATCGTAATTGATAACCATTCGATAGGGCTGTATCCTGGTATTGGGATCAATATCACTTTCCTTGAAATTCAGCATTGTTCCTTCGTGATAAACATAATCAAACCTTGCGTGAATTCTATCCATTTCTGGTTGCAAAGAATCCAATGAAAATCCTTTCCATTTGGGAAAAGAGTATTTAGTATGCTCCAATAAATACTTTGCCAATCGGAAATAGGAATAATATGCTTCCGATAATAGACTAAATATGTATTCTTTTGGAAATTCTTTAGCTAATCGTCGAACTACAGAAAGATACAATCGATTAAGCTGATTAAAATACATCTTGTATATTTTCTCTGTATGGGTCGTTTGAGCCTGTATGAGATGTATTCTGATGGGATTGAAGTCAATTTTATATCTTTCAGGATACCTATTTTTCAATCCATTTAAAGGCTCATAAATCGCACTCTCAATTACCTTATAGACATAAAGGGGTACATGTTTAAGCATTTCACTAAGAAATATGGAATATAATTGTGCAATTGTTTGTATATTGGTCGGAGGTCTTATTCCGGAAGATAATTCATAAACTTTTAAAACATATTCTACTTGAGTAGGTACTACCGGTTTAGGTATATAATCCCGGGCACCATGGCGGAAAAGTTTTGCCATTTCGTTTTGATTGGATAAAGGGGCAAGAATAATAATTTCCAAATTTCTATTGATAGACAATAAACCCCGGATTGCATCCTCGGTTTTGATATCAGGGAGGGTAGAATCTAATAATACTACATTAGGCCTGGTTTCAGCGACATATTTGAAACCTTCCTTGGCTGTACTTGCCATACCAACCACATCAAAACCAATTTCAGGAATTAAATCCATTAATGTGTTACGGATAAAAACTGAATCATCAATTACAAATACCTTGTATTTATCCTTCATGACTATGATGGCTCCTCACTACCTTTCTGATTCTTCCAATGGAAATCATCTATTTAGAATTAAAAGATATATATTACGAAGAGAATATCATTAATGATTTCGACTAGAAAAATTCCTCTTTACAATATTAAAGGTAATTATTGAATGCTTTTTATTTATCGTTGCGTCAATTGGAAATTGTTAAGAAGTTAAATAAAAACCACAATAATCTATAAGCCTAGGATAGACTGATTTATGTAATAATGAATTTGTTTGATACTTGAAATACTGTTGTCTTTCCAATTACCAAAATTTAATATTTCGATTTGCCAGATGAATTCTTCAGTTGGATCAATTGCTGAAAATTCAAAAAAAATAATTGAAATGATCTCTAATAGCGAAAAGAAGAATGCTGATCTGATTATCTTTCCTGAACTTGCACTTTCTGGATATTTACCTCTTGATCAGTTGCTTTATTCTTCATTTATGGATTTGATCGATAAAGAATTGGATGAAATCAAAAGAAATGTGGGTGATAGTACAGTAATACTGGGAACACCAAGGAGGGACGATTTGAGTAAGAATATTTTCCGCAATTCAGTAGTTGTAATTAATCAAGGTAGAATTATTGAAGAGATCGATAAAACTTTGATGCCTAACTATGATGTTTTTGGTGAATCAAGATATTTCCGAGCAGGAACCGAACCCAAATTAATAATTTTCAAGGGAATCAAAATTGGGATTCAAATTTGTGAGGACATGTGGGACCACCTACCACATCATCAAGTAAATGTAACCAAAGTTCAAAAGGAAATGGGTGCAAAACTAATAATAAATATCAGTGCCTCTCCTTTTTCCAAGAGTAAAGCAGCGGATAGATTGACAACGGTAAAAAATCATGTAAGACAACATGATATCCCATTTATCTACATCAATTTAGTCGGGGGACAAGATGAGATTGTTTTCGATGGTCGTAGCTTTCTGGTAAATAATACTGGACAATTGGTTTTTAGTGCACCAATATTTGAAGAAGGTCATTATATTGTAAAATCATCTCTTTTGGTAAACGAAAGAGATACTACAAAATCGGTTACATACCAAGAAGAACCCATTGAGAAAGAAATTGCAGGGGCAATCACATTAAATCTGCGTGATTACCTTAAAAAAATAATTTTTAAGGGTAAATTAATCATCGCATTAAGTGGAGGAATCGATTCCGCATTAACTGCAGTTCTAGCGGTTAATGCTGTAAGTAAGGAAAGAGTAGTAGGTATATATATGCCTTCAAAATATTCCTCGATCGGATCTAAACAAGATGCTGATAAATTGGGTACTAATCTTGGGATTGAATATCATGCAATTTCAATCAATCACATCAATGAGCAGTATAATATAGCATTTGAAAATGTATCTGTTCTCTCTTCAGACTGGTCAGTAGCTGATGAAAATATTCAGGCAAGGATTAGAGCAAACATTTTAATGTATTTTGCCAATCAGAATAACGGGATTGTAATCTCTACTGGTAATAAATCAGAAATTGCAGTGGGTTATTGTACTTTGTATGGCGACACGGTTGGTGGTAAAAATCTAATTGGTGATTTATACAAGCACGAGGTGTACAAACTGGGAAGATATCTCAATTCCATAAAGTATGTAATTCCAGAAGCATCTTTTACAAAAGCTCCATCGGCCGAACTTCGATCGAATCAAAAAGATACTGATTCCCTACCTGATTATCCGGTTCTCGATTTCATACTAGAAAAACTGATAGATGAAAATTTATCAATTGAGGAAATTTCAAAATTGGGACAACCGAAAGAGTTGGTAAATAAGGTTGCTATTATGGTACGTCAAAGTGAGTTTAAGCGTGCTCAAATTGCACAAACTGTAAAGATTAGTGATCGGGCATTTGGAAGGGGGAGAATAATCCCCATTGCTACTGGATTTATTCCCTGATAATTGGAGTGATAAAAAACGTTCATAATATTAAATAAATATTTCAAGCTGATATTATATATTATTGGACTTTGACAAATTTCAATCTGAAACCATTTGTAACAATATCTCTACGAAAAATAATCAATCCTAAAAAGAGTATCCAAATAAAGAAAAAACAAAGTAGACCAAAGATCATTAGAAGAGGTACATTCCCTGGTTCTTGACGGTACAACGATTCATAACCAACGACTCGAGAATTCACAATTCCACTGATGATTAATCCAAAGAGAAGTGTAAACCAAAGCGTCCATGGATGTTTTCGTCGGACAAAACACATACAGTAAAATGGTAGAATGATGGCAAAGTATGGAAAGAAAAATTTTGGAAAAGTAATGAAGAAAATCGATGGTACGATAGCAGCGTCTTCATGTAAATCATACTTTTTTATAATTTGAAATAAACTGCTAAGCATTACAGCACCAAACCAAAATAATCTATATTGAACTGAAAAATTTGCTAAGTTGATTATTTCAGTCCTAGCCAATAAAATCACAAGTCCAGAATTCCCTCCTGCATTCCATGGTAGATCGCCTAAACGATTTTCAAATTGCTTCATGAAACCCTCTGGTTGAGCGAGATAAAAGGGGAAAAGGAAAAGGAATACTGAAATGAAACTTAACACACCGTAAATTAATTGCTCTTTTCTTGAAGAACGAGTAGCTAAGAGGTAAGGAATGAGCAGACATGGATAGTATTTTGCTGAAGTACCAAATCCAATTGAAAGTATTGCTAAACCATTTAATTTGTTGACAATAAAAAATAGAACTAAAACCATCATAAATGCTCCAAAACATTCATCTGAACCTGGAAATGTTGCTTGAAAGATCATGAATGGACTTATTCCATAGAGAATGCCTGCTATTTCTTTCTGATTTTCAGGATAATGTTTTTCTCCGATTTTTAACAATAAATATGATGTAGCAATATTGAATAAGCTAAAATAAATTCTGTAGAGAAATGCCAATGATATGGGTAGAATTGATTCAAAAAGAAGCGGAACAGCTAATATATACATACTTAGAGGTGGTGCTAGCGATTGGCTGAGTGATATTCCTTCGTATGGCCATTTACCCGATAACACGCTTTCTCCCCGAATGACAAAAAATTGTTGATCTGCGACCAAACCTTCGTTGTAACTGCCAATATACCAGTCCAATAGATAGTAATCAATTGCGCATAGGATCAGACCAATTAGATGAAAGAATGAAATGAATAATAGAACTCGTTTGGTATCAACTAACCAGTATCGGATTATTTTACTGATTACCAATTTAGGTCGCTCTAAGTTCATTTTTTTTAATTTCCCAATCTAGTGCTTGATTGAAGTTGAATGAACTATTTTTAATGGTAGACATCTTTTATTTGATTTTTACATATTTAAACAAAAAATTTATTTAGATTCAATACTTTTACTATAATTTATTGGATATATATACAAACGATTACATTTGAGAAATTGTCTGAAATCATTTGGTATCTAAGTACAATTTGGTTTAATCTTGAAAAATTTTAGATAATTAATGAACTAAATATCATCCATATATCTGAAGCTTAAATTATTCATTATTTTACTGAATATCCATCCATGTCAGAACAAGAATGGTTAGAAAACCTAGATGTAATGTTTAGCCCACAAACCATTGCTGTTGTGGGTGCAAGCCGAAAACCCGAATCAATTGGTAGGGCCATTCTCAAGAATATTATTAATTTTGGGTTCGAAGGGGCTGTTTACCCCGTCAATCCAAAAGCCAAAGCAGTCAGCAGTATTAAATGTTACCCTGATCTCTCTGCAATCCCTGAGCCCATTGACTTAGTTATTATAGTTGTTCCTGCAAAATATGTTATACCTGTCCTGCAAGAAGCTGCAAAATTGAAGGTCAAATCTGCAGTGATAATAACCTCTGGTTTCAAGGAAATTGGAGGAGAAGGGATAAAACTTGAAAACAAGATCATTAAACTAGCGAAATCGGTTAACATGCGATTAGTTGGCCCAAATTGCATGGGAATTATGCATGGACACGGAACTAAGGTCAATGCCACTTTTGCTCCTCGATCACCAATACCCGGTAGAATTGGATTTATATCTCAGTCAGGAGCATTGGGTGTAGTTATTCTGGATCACGCATTGCGATTGGGATTAGGATTTTCTAAATTTGTCTCCCTGGGAAACAAGGCTGATGTTAATGCAACTAATATGATTCAAAACTTAGGGGAGGATCCCAATACTGATGTGATTTTAGCCTATCTTGAATCTTTCTCAGATCCTTGGAATTTTTCTGAAATCGCAACACAAACCTCCAGGAAAAAACCCATTCTTCTTGTGAAATCCGGAAGGACTGCAGCAGGTGCTCGGGCGGCATCTTCGCACACAGGAGCACTAGCAACCGTGGAAACAGCACTCACCGCTGCTCTCTCCAGTGCTGGAGTAGTGAGGGTAAGTTCAGTAAAGGAATTATTTGACTGTGCTTCTGCTTTTTCCAAATTGTCACTCCCAACAGGGAGTAATATATGTGTAATAACTAATGCTGGAGGACCTGGAACATTAGCTACCGATGCATTAATTGGGATTGGGCTGACTCTAGTTGACTTGAAAGCAGACACTGTGGAGAAATTACGAAATAAGTTACCTGCGGAAGCCTCACCTGTAAATCCAATAGATATGATTGCTTCAGCTGGTCCAAAAGAGTTCAAATTTACCTTAGAAACAGTTATTGATGATGAAAATGTCGATTCAATTATTGTTATATTTGTACCCCCATTGATGATCAATACGGAGGAAGTGGCTACAGTAATTGATGAAATTGTAAAATCTACAACTAAACCAATTCTCGCAGTTATCATGGGTAGAAGTGACCTCGTGGGTCGACCAGATCTTCAATTCTCATTTCCAATTTATCAATATCCCGAAGATGCGGTTTTTGCTCTAAGAGCAATGACTGTGTATGCAAACTGGCTTAACCAACCCGAACAGGAGATCGTTCATTTGGTTGAGCCTTCTGAAGAGGTTTTAAATATAATACCAGAAGCTTTCTTGAACAAACAGGCTAATCTTACCCAAAAACAGGTGATAGATCTTTTTGAGGGATATAATTTCAAATTTCCACCCACCGAGATAGTTCTTAGCGAACAGGAATTGCATACTGCAGCTAGTATCATAGATTATCCACTGGTTCTAAAGATGGCTAGTCGTTTAGTTGAGCATAAAACTGAGGAAGGTGGTGTAATTGTAGATATTCGAAATGATATCGAGTTGAACCTAGCCTGGTCTCGTTTGCATGATAATTATGACCGATTAGACATACCTAAAGAGCAAAGGCAGATAAATGTTCAGAAGTATTTTTCAGGTGGTGTGGAAATGGCTATGGGAGCATCAGTAGACCCACAATTTGGACCATTGATCATGGTTGGTTCTGGTGGTATTTTGGTTGAGGTTTTGGACGATGTGACCTTTGGTAGAGTTCCAATATCAAGAAATCGAGCTAGAACAATGATTCGAAGTCTGAAGGGTTATCCTTTATTACTTGGTTTTCGGGGAGATAATCCAGTGGACATAATTGCCCTGGAAGAGGCAATTTTAAAATTGTCTCAACTGGTTGATGAAAATAGAGCTATCGTGGAGTTAGATATCAATCCAATGCTGGCACTGGAATTGGGTCAAGATCCCATTATTCTTGATGCTAGAGTGAAAATAATTGAGAATTAAATGATATATTTAGTTTTATTACTCCACAGTCAATGTGGGACTTCCAAGTTCAACCGATATGCGAATTATAATTTAATTTATATATATTTTATAAAAACGAGAAGTAAGAATACGATCCATAAACAAAATCAATGAGAGGATCGATTTAACCATTCAGCTGGAACTTTAAATGCAATAGTTTTTCCTTGAGCAGTTTCTATACTATTAGAATAAAGTGAACAAGAAACGATACTTTTTTTTCCTTTCATCTCAACAATTTGGGCCCGGAGTTCGACTGGCTGATCAATTGGGGTGGGTTTTAGGTATTTGACATTAAGAGTTCCAGTTACATGCCATAAATCATCACTAATGGGTACCTCTTCTATTTTTGCAACGTGAGCAATTGCGGTGCAAATCGAGTGACAGTCAATTATAGTAGAAATAATCCCACCATTGAGAACATGATCAGGTCCAGCTTTGTGATAATGAGCAGGTGTCCATCTCATCAAAGCAACTCCCTCGAGTTTTTCTGCCCAGTAACTTTTGATTTGCAGACCATCTTCATTATTTGGTCCACATCCCCAGCAATTATTACTTGGCATCTGGTCTTGAAAAGCAATTTTTGTCATTTTGAACAACTCTACAATTTATTCAATAATTTCCCTAATAAAAACTTCAAGATTTGATTTCAGTTTTATTTCTTCCAAATAATTAGGAACTTTTCTCGCAGTAAGTGGAAAAGAGTAAGAGCTATATATTGCAATGTCAAGGTCATTAAATGCAAAGCTAAAATTAATCAGGGAAATAAGCTCAAAACCACTTATTTTCAATATTGGCTGGAGTGTATTGCTTTAGATACGATATAGCAGATATTGGAGTTTCTGCAAAGTAATAAAGATCTTTACTACTTTCTTTAGCAAATTTTTCTAAGTAATAAAACCCAAATACTTCCTCTAAAATTTTGTAAAATCCATTGATATTGAGAAATACAACAGGTTTATTATGATATTTCAGTTGTTTTAATACAATTGCTTCTGTTATTTCTTCCAAAGTTCCGAATCCGCCGGGTAATGCCACAAATCCATCACTTAGTTCTTCCATCTTTTTTTTCCTTTCTCCCATGTCTTTTGTTATGATTAATTCATCAACTTTCCCCCTCGAAATTCCCAGATGATCGTTAATCCTTTCAGGAATTATTCCTATGACTTTACCCCCATTCTCTTTAACTTCAGTTGCAATTATACCCATTAGACCAACATTAGATCCACCATATACTAATCCAAATCCATTATTGACAAGTAGTTTGGCAAATTCTCTGGTTTCATTCTCATAATTTGAGGATATTGCATCACTTGAGGAACAGAAAACACAAATATATTTTTCAACCATAGTCATTTGCTTTGAGATTGGCTTTATTAAGTTTCTACAAATATTCATTTTTTACTTTTAAATATATACATATACAGCAGTTCTTGCTAGATATCGCCAACTTCTTGCGATTCGAATACAAACATTACTAGAACGAATATCGACGGAAATTTCCCTCCAACAACTTCTTACCCCAGTAACCAATATTGATCTTCGAATATTATTAATGGCTTTGATTTCACAACTACTCATGTTCTAGTACCATATGTCCACAAATTTCAAACCCGAGTGATTCGAAAAATGACCGAGAAGGTTCATTTTTTTCATAAATTTCACATACAACCTTATGTATGTTGTGGAGAGTAAAATAATCCAAAGCCTTCAATAGCAGGGCATATCCTACCTTTTTTCCCCGATACCGTGCTAGAACTCCAATTCCAGCGATAGCCCCAATATTCATTTCTTCTTTTTTCTCTATAGGTAGGTATACAAAGCCTGCCAGCAGTCCCGCAACACTCGCTACAAATGTATCGATTTCAGAGAACATCTTTGTCTCCTCAAGCGATAACTCCCTAACAGGATCTGGTGATGCTAAAAATATCTCATTGTGTAAATCGCTGAAGTCATCCAATTGTGTATCATGATTAAGATTCTCTAAAACCAAACTTTTAGCAAGATTTGAGTTTTTCAATTTTAATTGTAATTGTTCCTTTCGCTTAATAAGATGATCGAAATCCACTTCATATCTATAGAACACATGTCTTTGTTCCCCTGGGTAACGGTCAAAATTTATTCCTCGTTTAATATCTTCTCTCGTAGCTTTTTTGGACAAGGACGATTTACTTGATCGCAAAAATAGGGTATCATCACCCTCACCACTTATAATGTTGGTGGGGAGAAATATATCAAGGTCCGGGATAATACCCAACCTCTCCTCAATTTCCTCAAGATAGGATCCGCCTAAAATGAAACTCAATTTACAATCAATATGAACAATAGCATCAATAATACGACCTACAGTCTCCTTCTCACGATCTACAATTTTAAAATTTTTTAGTTTTGAAAACCTCCTCTCATCATGGTGCAGTGCATCATCTTCTGAAATTTTTCTTAACACATCCTGTGGTACTGTTAGCTCAAGGTAATTCTCATTTTCCCCCATATTGAGGTCATCAATTGGAATGACATAATGCAAATGGGGCTTGATACGTAATTTTTCCGTGATGTCTTCAAATAAAGAATGTCCCACAATAACCTTGGTGAGAATGTAATTCCCATCTATCACAAAATCATAAACTTTTCCAATCTTAGCACCTGACACATCGATGATTTCACTTCCTTCAAGGTCTGAGAACTGTCTTTGCAGATAAAACGGTTTCATTTGAAATTTGCATAGAAATAGAATTTAAAAATATGAGGTAGTACTATTGGATCTTAATACGATAGATAACTCACTCTAGTCTCTTGAAGATCATTTATTCATTGGGGGTCATCTTTGACCAATTATAATTCCTGATAATATTTGGTAACTCTTTGATGCTTTGAATTCAAAAATTATAAAATGAAATCATCGATACTTTTAATTTTAAAGAATAATGATTTACTAAAAAAATAGTTTTAGTGTATTTTTGTTGAGGAGAATTTTTAGTACATATATCCCCATAATCTGTAGTAATATCAGGTGAACTGGAAAAGTAAATATCTCATATTTGATCATTACAAGAATTCCTTGTAATAGAACATAGCTCGTTAATATAGTTCCTGTTAAGTAAATACCTACAAGTGCGAACCAGCTCAAACGATATTTATTCATAAATAAAAAATTTCCAAGTAAACTGATTACAGCGAAAATTGTGAATACCAAGCCGAGAAAACGTAAAAAAAATTTATATCCATTTATATCCTGATCAAGTTCATGGATTGGATATTAGTTCCATTCTTATATTCAAGGGTATCGCTGATTTCTTTATTGCATCTATATTTATGAAAAAACATTTTTGAATTATCAGAAACTACACTCAAACTAACTAGGATTAGATATTTCTAATAATCATGGATTACATTCGAATTGAATAAAATAAATTATGGTCTAAATTCACCTCTAAATCAATTTTTCTAAGACTTCTCAAAAATACATTCACCAAACTCATTCTCCGAAGCTTATTATACCTTTAAGTCAATACTATAATTAATGAAATTATCTGGGGATAATTACGACATTGATAAAATGATAAATTTTGAAGAGTGGTTGACTGGTATGATTAATAAGCTATCAACTGATCCTGAATTTCTAGAAGAAGTAAAATATCCTAAAGTGAGGATTGAAAAAAAATTTGTAAAGTATGACTTTAATTTGAAAATAATTAAAGACTTGGTATATGAGGCTTACAATTCAAATTGATCTCTAATAACAAATTGATATAATGGAGAATTTTAAACTTAAGGAATTTTTTGATTAGAATAAAAAAAATTTAGTGTCATAAATAAACAATTGCCAATCGATCGATTTTAATATTCTGCTTAGTGGATTGCATTTGACCCGATGCCAGCGGAAAATCAGCCATCAAAAGAACCTGAAGCAGTTGATCCTTTAAGCTCCATGATAGATAAATTAAAAGACACCAAGGATCTCTTAAAATCAGCAACAAATGATGATCAAGTCGAAGTCGAAGAAACATCCAATACATCTGATTTATCTCAAGAAAAACAGATGATAATGGATTTTATTCCAGGATTAGTTGTTGAATTTGATAAAGAAATCCCCTTTAAAATTCTTCACGAGAGAACATTACTTGACTATCCTACAATCAAGGAAGCAATTCTGCAATTATTAATGGAAAAGAAATTAACTGGTTTTCTCAATGATTCTGCTACAACAGACGATCTGACCGATGATATCTTAATTATTCGAGATCAAAGATTTGTTGATGTTATGGAGCCCAGTTATCGGGTTGGATAAATAACGATTTTTTATTTATGAATGAGTATTATCAAAATATAACTTCAATTATACTAGCTGGAGGATTTTCCAAACGATTTGGTAATCATGATAAAATTTTCATAACCATTGAAAATCAATCACTAATTGTTAAAGCAATAAAGTCATTAGAAAATATTTGCAATATTATCATCATCTCAGTTAATGATCGATCAAGAGAAAATGAGTTGCAAAAGCATCTTCAATCGAAAATTAGTAATGATTTGTTGGATAAAATACAATTCGTAATTGATGATCATAATACTATCAAAGCAAAGGGACCATTAAATGGTATTTTAACGGCTTTAAGGAATGTTTCTACAGAATACGCAATCGTAAGACCCGTAGATATGCCATTTCTGAAACATAGAGATCTCGACCGTTTATGTTTAAGTATAATGAAATGGAAATCTTGTCTGTCCACTTACTCATTTGAAAATAATTTTGTAAGTAGTTTATTATTTGCAATTAATTTAGATTTAACCAAAATTACTATAGAGAAATTAATGGGATTTAGTAACAATAAAGCTGATACACTAATTCGATCGGTTGCATCTTCAATAGTCTTTCCAGTAGAAAATTATCCTGGTCATTTTCTCAATATAAATTATCAATATGAAATTCCGAATTTAGACTTTGTACGAGAGAGTCAGATACTTCATCCTATTAGTGTAAATACAGGAAACTGTTTCTGGAGGCAATACGATATTCCAAAAATAAATCAATCTGAATTGGTATCAACAATTAACCAAGAGTATGAATTATGGCATATTAATAAAATCAAGCTACATATCCTTCAGGATGCAAAAAAAATTATTTCACCAGATTTATTTAATTCTAGTGGTTTACAATTAAAATTGGACAATTTAATAAAAGCTCTATGATTTTTCTAGCATCTCATCTGCCCATGAAAGTGCAGCCGTACAGACCTGTCCCAAATTAAAA